>JAEELR010000236.1 GCA_016282835.1 Treponema sp.
GAAAGAATTTGCTAAGAAACTTGAGAAAGCAACTTTGGATGTTATTGAAGATGGAATCATGACAGGTGACCTTGCACGCCTTGCAAATCCAGCTGCAAAGAAAGTTGTAAACTCATGGGAATTTATAGACGAAATCGCAGCACGCTTATAGTCTGCAATAAAAAACGGTGAGCCTGAAATTTATTAGTTTCAAGTTCACTGTTTCAAAAGCCCGCCCCAGGGGATGTTAAAGTTTTTGCAAAGAACTGAATATTCTGTTTCATCTTTTTCAGTTTCACATCTGGTAACAAAAAAAGTCATATCTTCCGGGAGCTCTTCTTTTAAATCAATGTGTTTATAATTTAAATCGCTGTTCATAATCCTTATAGCCTGATTTGAAACACCGTCACGACTGTCTACAATCTGTATTTCATCTCCGCAGACATTGGAAAGAATATTTGCAATATGAGTAAAATGAGTGCAGCCTAAAATTATTGTATCGCATCCACAGCTTTTAAAATATGAAACTGATGGAAGAACAGCCTGAATCTTTTCTTCTTCACTTGCAGTAAAAAGTTTATGCTCAATAAAAGAAATCAGTTCAGGATCTCCCCTGCTGAAAACTTTACAGTCGCTGGCAAAGTCATCAATTAAATTCTGGCAATAAGGATGCTTTACAGTTGCATTTGTAGCAAGCAGGCCAATCACTTTATTTTTTGAAACATTAGCAGCAAGCTTTATGGCAGGCACAGTCCCGACAATTGAAAGCGAAGGAAAGCGTTTTCTTAATGGTGCCAGCGAAGTAACGCTTATGGTGTTGCAGGCAATTATTAAAACTTTAGGATTCCATTTTTCTACAATCAGCTTTATTGTCCTGGAAGCACATTCAGTAACTTCATCCATAGTTTTTTCGCCATAAGGAAAATGAGCTGTATCACCCAAATACACACAGCGGGCTTCAGGGAGCTTTTTCTTTAAATTAAGCATGTAGGGAATTCCACCCGTTCCAGAATCTATAAAAGCAAAATCAATATCAGTGTTAATCATTTTTTTATATCATGAAAATAAAGACGACAATAACTTCTTTGCATCTTCAGCTTTTTTATTTGCATTGGAAACACCGGAAAAAGATTTACGGGCTTTAAAGTAATCGCAGAAATTTGCTTTTTCTTTATCTGCAACAAGTTCATCTACGCTTTCGTGACAATCATAATGACTGCCGGGAGAAAAATACATACAGTTTTTACAAGAATGTAGTGAAGCATGACAAAATGAACACTCAGAACTTCTGGAAACAAACTCCACTTCAATATTATTACCGCATTTCCAACACATATTTTTATATTATATTATTTGACTATTTACTTTCAATAGCGTAAAGTTTAATTATGTTTAGTTCATGTAAATGTAAAATCCACGAATGCACAAACTTAGCAATTTCAAGCTTTGATGAAAACGGAAATATTTTAGAAACTCAGGACGGCTATTGCTTTAAGCACGATTCTGACGGCGAAAAAAAATCTCAGCAGATAATAGAATATATTAAAACTCATGACACAATCGTAGGCTTAAATGCAAATTATGTTTCCTTTGAAAATATAGATATATCTAATAAAAAATTTTTCTGCTGTAATTTTCAGCACTGCAGTTTTTCAAATATAACCGGAAATAATATTTTACAGAGAATGTGTATTTACGACTTTTCAACTTTTACTGACTGCAGCTTTTTGAATACAAATATTATTTACTGCTCATTTGCCGGCTCAAATTTTGTTCATGCAATTTTTACAGGAAGCGATTTAATCCATAACAATTTTAACGGCATTACAGTTTACCAGAGCAGCTTTGATGACTGCGACTTTTATAACACAAGATTCATTAAAGCAATCTTTTTTACAGTTTCAATGAAAAACTGCAACTTAAAGAAAACAATTTTTTATGAATCCATAAGAGACAATGTTTCTTTCAAGCTTTCAAATACAAGAGAAGCAATAATTGACAGAGAAGGCTTAGTTCATGATTTAACTACTTCTAACCTTTCAACCCAGCTAAACGAGATAGAAAAATGAAAATATATTTTAACTTAAACTACGACACATTCACAAACTCATACATTATTGTTAATGATGATGAAAAGGTTAAACAGGTAATCATAGTTGATCCAGGTAAAATTACAACCAAAATGATTGAACAGATTGAAAAAGAAAAATATAAACTGGCAGCAGTCCTGATTACTCACAATCACCCGAGTCATGTCGCAGGCTTAAAAACCCTGAACAAAATATACACTCCAAAAATTTATGCAGCGGATTATGAAATAGAAGGATTTGAAACAGAGCTTTTAACAGGTGACGGCAGAAAAAAGATTGCAGGCCTTATAGTTGAATACTTTTCTATTCCTGGCCACACCTCAGACGGAATGGCTTTTAAGATTGGCAATGTTATCTTTACCGGAGATTCAATTTCGGCAGGAGTTGCTGGCTCTACACAAAGTAAATATTCCACAAAGCTTTTGTGTGAAAAAGTAAGGGAGAAGATTTTTTCTCAATGCGATGAAACTATTCTTATGCCGGGACACGGACCGCCAACAACAACCGGTGCTGAAAAAAGATTTAACTTAGATTTCTACAAAATAAAAAGTTAAATCTGAATACTTAAAGAATCAGTCAGACACTTCTGAAACCAGATAGATTCTTCCGCACGAAAGTCCCCAGTTCCTGAAGGCGTAATCATTTAATATTTCAGCAGCCTCCTGGAAATGAATTGCTTTTGTGCGCTGAACATATTGTGCTAAGTCTTTTAAATCTCTTTGTACAGAATTCCAGCCCGCCTTTTCTAAAAAATAAGCTGCGGTATTAGAAACTCCCTGCTGCATGATATACGCCATAAATTCATTTTTCATTAAATACAAATCACTTCTGTCATAGCCTAAAGTTTTTTGTTTTTCCCAGAATGTCTGTAAAAAATCCATGGACTGTGCATCAAATTTATAATACAGGTCTTCAACGAAATCCCTGAAATCTTCTTCAGTAAAATAAATACCGTGCCAGCATTCGTGAGCTAAAAAAGTATATCGCAGGTATTCAGGAGATTCCTGTGAAAACGAAACTATAGCCCCCTCACCAACTTCTACAAAACCATCATCTCTTTCAAGAATAATTTTATTACGCAAAAGAATTTCTTTTAAAAGCAATTCATATTCATTTAAATTAAAAGCTTCTGCTTCTGCCTTGTTATAAAAGCTTGCCAAAGTTTCTGCACTGTAATCATGCGCATTGTAACCATGGTGTGTTTCACAGAACTCGTCATCAACTAAAGTTCCTTTGTAACCGTTTTTTTCTGCAAAGTATGCAAGGCGGGTAAAAAACTTATTCTGAACAGAATAATCCTTAAAGTCAAAAAACAAAACTTCTGGAAAATTCTCCCATCTGAATAATTCGTATAAAGGACATCGCCAGTTTTCTTTTGGCCAGTAAATTACAAGCCCTAAATCTGTTACCAGAGGCTTATATACAGCAGCTTCACTTAAATTAAAATAAGAATCGTTTCTCGCAAAAGCTGATAGAACATACTCTTCGTTTTTCGTAAGGGCTAAAGTGTTAAGTTCATTTTTAAAAGCCGCAGTCTGAATTGTATACTTTGGATTTTTACCGTTTAGTCTTATCTTTATTTTTTCATTGCAAAGTTCAGCCTTTACAGCAAGCTGATTTTTATAAGTTCCATAATCATTTACATTTTGCAATTCAAGTTCAATTTTATTGTACGCTTTTAAATTACTGTCTGCAGGTCTGTATAAAGCATTTGTACCTGAAAAATCTACGCTGGAAAAATCAGAATATACTTTTCCACCGCTGTTTCCAAATGCTTCGTAAACCACTTTATTTTTGCGGCTCCAGCCAATTTCACTTTTACACACTTCAGTTTGGGAAATAACAACAGGACATTCACTGTAAACATAAAAGCCTTTTGGAGTTTTGTCATTTTTAGAAAGACAAAAACTTACATCAACTTCATCAAAACCCAAAGCCTTATAATCACAGGTAACCTGAGGTCTCTTATTTAGAACTCGTTTTAATTTTCTGTTAGCGAAAAAATCTTCATCGTATAAATAACCAAAAGCTGAATAGCCGCTTGAACAGGAATCTAATTTTTCTGCTTTCATTCTAAGCTTTAAGCCGGCACCATTCTGCTTGTACTGTTCATTAGAAAAATGAATTCTCATATTGTCAGTAAAAGCATAAAACATATATTTCCCGCCTTTGCCTTTTATCTGTCCGTTATAGGCACTTATGTTTAATGAATAAAAGTTTTCTCCGTTCATAGAAAGCTTTGAAACCTTGTACTTTTTCGTAAAAAAATGCAGGAACAAAAGAGCAACTGTTAGATAAACTAAAAGAGAAATGAAGACAATACGAAGAATTTTTTTCATATCTTAATACTACATATTTTTATATTTTTACTCTATACTTTATTTTATGCAGGTTCTTATTCCACACAAAGATACTCAGGTTTTATTAAGAAAAATCCAGAATGAGCTTATAAAAATGTACAATAACAGGGACAATAATATACTTATAAAAACCTATCCCCTCTGGATAAAAGATTTTAATTTTTCAGAAAAAATAAGTTCTGTAATTTTTGAAGAAATTGTAGAAAAGGAAAACGCATTTTTCATTCAGATAAAAATAAATAAAAGCGCATTATATGAAATTGAACTTGCTTCGTTTTACGAAAAAAAAACTTTGCCTGCAGAAGTTCAAGAAATCAACTTAAATTCAACTCTCATAAAGCTCCCGCTTACAGTAAAATCATTTATGCTTGGAGAAGCCACGTTTGAAAATAATTCCTGGCAGCTTTTCGACACCAAGTGGTATAAGATTTGATAAACGCCGGCTGCAAAGGACGCGGTGGTTGAGCCCAGTCGGGGCAAAGCCCTCCACCACCATATAATGTAAAATTTTTCTGGGTTAGTTTCGACACGCTCAACCACCCCAGAAAAATACTTATTCCATTATTTTTTCGCCGCGGTCCATTGCAACAAGACCTGACTTTAAGAGTTCAAGAATTCCATAAGGCTCTAAAAGTCTTATAAGTGAACTCAATTTATCTTCACTACCAGTTGCTTCTACGATTAAAGAAGTACTTGAAACATCAACAATATGAGCTCTGAATATATTACAGGTTTCAATAATTACGCCACGATTAGAACCTTCTGCCTTAACTTTAATTAATGCCATTTCTCTCTGGCAGGTGCTTGAAGGCAAACAGTGCTTAATAGAAATTACTTCAACAAGTTTAGAAAGCTGCTTTTCAATCTGCTCTAAAATATATTCATCTCCGTGAACAACAATTGTCATTCTTGATTTTTTCTCATCACTTGTTTCACACACAGTCAAAGAGTCAATATTGTATCCACGACGACTGAACAAACCAGACACACGACTCAAAACTCCGGCGCGGTTTTCAACTAAAACTGAAAGAACATAAGTTTCCATATATCATCCTCCAAAATCATTTACTAAAATCATATATTAAAAATTAGACGAGTTCCAACTCACAGTTCTAAGTATATCACCAAATACACCAGCGGCTGTAACTCCGGCTCCGGCTCCATAACCTTTGACAGTTAAAGGGATTGGTGTGTATCGTGCAGTGTGGAATACAAATGCATTTTCACCGCCACGAACGCTGTACAACGGATCATCTTCTCCAACCTCCAGCATACCAACACTGACTTTTCCATCTTTTATTGAAGCTGCCATGCGGAGAACTTTATTCTCTTTCTTAAGGCGAGAAATTTTCTCTTCAAAATAAGAATCAAGTTCAGGAAGTCTCTTCAAGAATTCTTCAGGAGTTCCTTCAATGCTGAAGTTTTCCGGGAAAATAGAACGCATTTCAATATCACCCAGCTCAATATTCATTCCTGCTTCACGCGCAATAATCAAAGCCTTGCGTGCAACATCAGTTCCTTTAAGGTCATCGCGAGGATCAGGCTCAGTATAGCGGAGTTCTTTAGCTTCAAGAACTGCTTCACTGAATTTCTTGCCTTCATCAAGCTTACCAAAAATATAAGAAAGTGAACCTGACATAATTCCATTAAAGCCTGTAAGTTTATCTCCTGACTTAAACAGATTCTGCAATGTATCAATAATTGGAAGACCTGCACCAACATTTGTTTCATAAAGGAATCGTACATGCATTTCATTTGCAGTTTCACGAAGCTGGCGGTAGAATTCCATACTCTTTGAATTAGCACGTTTGTTAGGAGTTGCAATGCTCATTCCAGCCTTAAGAATATCAAGATAGCGGTCAGGCAAATCATAACTTGCAGTACAATCTACGAATATTGGATTGATTGGTTTCTTTTCCTGTACAAACTTAATAATGTCATCAACATTTTTATCTGAGTTGAACGGGAACATAGGCTTTTTCATCTGTTCACGCCAGTTTGAAAGTTCAAGACCTTCTTCGTTAAGAATCATACCGTCTATTGTAGTAATTGCCATAACACGAATATCAATACCCTGATCAAGAAGAGTCTTATACTGATCATGAATCTGGTCAATCATTGTTCCACCGATTGTACCTGCACCAAAAGCAAATACCTGAATTGACTGAACTGTATTAAAGAAGAACTTGTGCGCAACACGAACAGCCATATCGCCGTCAGCAGCATTGATAACTGCAGAAATAGAACGTTCAGAAGAACCTTGTGCAATTGCAAGAATATTAATGTCACGGCTTGCAAGAGAGTCAAAAAATGTTCCTGCAATTCCCCTCTTCTGCTTCATTGCATCTCCAACAATTGAAACAATAGCGCAATTTTCATGAACTTCAATCGGATTTATAAGCTTTGTACTGATTTCTAGTGCAAATTCATTTTTAAGAATATCCACAACAGTATTTGTAAACGGCTTTCTTACACAAAAAGAAATTGTATATTCAGAAGAACTTTGAGTAATAAGAAGAATGGAAATACCTGCATTTCCTACAGCACTAAAGATACGGGCTGCCATTCCCTTGCGTCCTTTCATACCGCTTCCACTTACAGAAATCATAGAGCAGTCTTTAAGACAGCTGATTCCACGAACAGGACCTGTTTTCTTTGAAGATGCAAAAGGACCACGGCCAATACAGGTTCCTCTTGCAGAAGGATTATGAGAGTTTAAACTCCATGCTTCAATATTTTTTGCTGCCAGTGGAGCCAGTGTCTTAGGGTGAAGAACTTTAGAACCAAAGAAAGAAAGTTCCATTGCTTCTTCATAGCTCATATCATCAACAAGAATTGCATCTTTAACAACTCTAGGGTCAGCAGTATAAATACCGTCAACATCAGTCCAGAATTCAACCTTAGAAGAACCCAAACATGAACCGACAATTGCAGCACTAAAATCAGAACCGTTTCTGCCTAAAAGCCCCATTACAGGCTTTGCACCGGTTCCAGAAATCCATGAGCAGATAAAGCCAGGGAAAAGTAAAATCTGAGCACCAAAAGTTGTGCCGTCCCTGTAATCAGAAAATGCATCTGCACAGTGCGCATAATCAGGGTCGCCTTCTTTTTGGTTTCCTGTTGTAAAAATATATTTTCTTGAATCGAGTAAAATTACACTTTGTTTTTTAGCAAGTAAAACTGCTTCAACAATTGGAGCACACATAAGTTCGCCCATGCCCATAACGCGGCAATGAACGCTGTCAGGACACTCACAGAAAGTTCCGATTCCTGTCAAAAGGTTCTCAAGCTCTTTCAGGAGAGTTTCGATTTTTGCCATAACAGAAGAAGAATCAAACTCCGGTAAACTTGCTTTAATTTCAGAACAAATATCTGAGTGAATAGTTTTTAATTCGCTTATATAAACAGAAGGATTAGTACCTGTAACACACCCGTCAATTCCAGCCTGTAATTTATTTGAAACTCCAGCAACTGCGCTAACCACAACACTAATGCGGTCAACTTTTGCACGACCAATCATAATATCAACACTGTCTAAAATTCGACGAGCAGAACCCATACTTGTTCCGCCAAACTTTAATGTAAGCATTCCAATTCCTCTACTGAAAAAAATAAATTTATAGCGTCTAGTTTATCAAATTTAGTCAATACATTCAATTAAGAGCTTTTTTCGAATTTTTGTATGGACGGAATTTTTAACTTCACCATCAGTTTCAGTTTTACTTTTTGGTTGAAGAGAACACAAAACTACAGAAACCAAAATCAAAACTATTCCTGCAGCCTTTACAAAACTTAAGGCTTCACCAAAAACTGCAATGCCTGCAATACAAGCAATCAAAGGTTCTACCGTAACAAAAATTGCAGCCTTTCCAGTTTCAAGCCCCTGCAAACCAATCGTATAAAAAATATAAGGCAGACAGGTACACACAAAAGAAATTCCCAGCGCTAAAAATAAAACCTTAACGGAAAGAAGCGGCATTATATTCTGCACTTTACAAAACGGCAGAATGCTTAAAGTTGAAAAAACAAAAGTATAAAAAGTAATTGTAAACGGAGAATATTTTTTTAGTGCATATCTTGAAAAAATAGAATAAAGTGCATAACCAAAACCTGAACAAAGGCCTACAACAAAACCTTTCCAGGAAATAACAGAATTAAAGCCCAAGCCCGAAACTAAAATACAGCCTGTAAAAGTAAACACAAGGGCTAAAACTTTCAGCATAGAAAATTTTTCTTTAAATAAAAAAAACGAAAGCAGTAAAACAAAAATTGGAGAGGTATAAAGTAGAATTACTGCAATACAGGAACCGCTTTCAATAATTGTGTAAAAATAACAGAGTGAAAAAAAAGTAAAGCTTAAAACTCCGGTTCCCAAAAACATCCATATATCTTTCAAAGAAATTTTTAAAAGCTTTTTATCTTTAATGAGCAAAAAGATAAACATAAATATTGAAGAAAAAAGTCCGCGCAGAAAATTAACCTGAACAGAAGAAAGCCCGCTTGAAACTAAAGGCTTTAAGAACAAACTGATTATGCCCCACAAAACACCTGAGAAAATAGTAAAAAAAATAAATAAATTTTTTCTGATTCTATTCATATAAATTTTTACGTAACTTAAAAATAATTCCCTGTCATAAACCTTTTATTTAAATAAAATAACTCTGCAACAATGAGCTTCAATTTCCTGACAAAAGAAATTCGACTGTGACACGGGAAATAAATCCTTATCATTCCATAAGTCTTTTACATAAAGCAAATCTTTTTTATGGCAGAATAATTTTTTAAGCTCTAAAGAAAATTCTTTTTTCTCATTACTTAAATTAAAAAACATAAAAATCTTTCCGTTGCGCGAAGGACAGCCGTTTTGCGTAACAGACCAGATCATGCAGTCATCTTCACTTTTAACTAAATGAGGAGCATTGACATTTGCCTTAAGGGAAACAAGTTTTTCGTTTAAGTTTAATTCATTTACAAAAGAAACATTCTGCTTAAAAAGTAATAATAAAGAAATCAGACATTTTTTTTCTTCAAAGGAAATTGAATCGTTTTTAATAAAAGCTTCATCAACCTGCGGCCACTTAAAGTCCCCGCCATAAGCATGCCACAGTTCACATAAAGTAAAAACTTCTTTAATAGAGTTCCAATCCTTAACAGACATCAAAACTCCCGTAATATGCTAAAGAACAGCTTTATAAAGGTCAGTTATTTTTTTCTTAGATGCATCCTTCAATGAATCTTTTGTACAGAGGTTTTGAACTGCATTGTCAGAAAGAACATCCAGATCCTTTTTCTGAACGCCTAAATCACCTAATTTCTTTGGAAGCTTTAATTCCTTAGCAATTTTTTCAACAGCAGAAATGCATGACTTTCTATAATCACTTGAAGATGCTTTTGAAGAAACTTTTGCACCTAAAGCCAGAGCGATTTCCTTATATTTATCGCCGCTTGAAACTGCATAGAACTGTAAAACACCAGGAAGCAGCAAGCCGCATGAAGAACCAAACGGAATGTCATAATTTGCACTTAAAGCTTCTGACATGGCACTTGCAAGTCCAAGACCGCTGTTTGAAGAAGCAAGGGAAGCCATATAGTTTGCATTCATCACTTTTTCAATTGCTTCTTTGTCACCCTTAACAGCTTCTTTTATGTTTTCTATAATAGTTTTTATTGCTTCGAGGCTATAAACATCTGTAAGCTTGAATGAATTTTTAGAAATATATGATTCGATGGCATAACATAAAGTTTCCATTCCGATTGAAGCGAAATCTAAAGCCAGATCCTTTTGAGAAAGTTCATAATCAACAATAACTGTAGAAGGAATTGACAGAGGAGCCATACAGTAAAGATTCTTATTGTTAGAGTCATCATTAATAGTAAATGTATAGGAAGCTTCTGTACCGCAGCTTGAAGCCACAGGAAGTGCAATAACAGGGAGTGCCTTATTCTTGCAGGAAACCTCGCCTTCCAGTTTTTTTACATCCTTTATCTCTGGATTCGAATACATCAACGAAATAGCTTTTGCTGCATTTATAGCTGATTTTCCGCCAATAGCAATTATACATTCAGCCTTAAAAATTGCAGCAGTATCAAGTCCTGATTTTACATTCTGAACAGTTAAATTAATTCCAGGCCTGTCATAAATCTGGTACACAATTCTAGACTGTGCTAAAAGTTTTGCAATTTTCAGAATAATTTTTGACTGAGCAACAACAGAATCTGTAACAACTAAAACTCTTGTAAATGCCCTTTCTTTAAGCTCAGAAGAGAGTTTTTTTAGTGTTCCAGCTCCAAAATATGCTGTATCATTCAAAATTAAGCGGTTACTCATTGCACAAAACCTCCAAAAAAGTACTTGCTATTATGGACTTTAATGTCTTTATGGTCAAGGATATTATAGAAAGAAAATGAAGGAATTTGAGAAATTTTAGACTTGAGAGGATAATTGATGAGATTTATTGCTTACGATTATAAATAAATTTCAAGAATAAAGTATGCGCATTAATTATTATTTAAATTTTTACACAAAAGACAAACACCTTCTACAATTGCTTTATGTTCTTCGGGTGCTATTCGTTCGTATAAAGTCTCAGGCGTATCATCTGCCATTACAGGAACTTTTTTCTGAACTAAAATCTTTCCTGTGTCACAGCCGGAATCAACAAGATGAATTGTACAGCCGCTTTCTTTTTCACCGGCAGCAATAACAGCTTTATGAACATTTTCACCCCACATTCCGACACCGCCAAATTTTGGTAAAAGTGCCGGATGAAGATTCATGATTTTTCCACTGTACTCATCAATGATTTTTCCGCCCAAAACTGAAAGGTAACCGGCCAGAACAATGAGCTCAATATTACATTCCTTACATAGTTCAAGGATTGAATCACTTATGGCAAGACGCTTTTCATCCCTTGTTGCATTTTCAGCTTTTTCTTTTCCAAGAACCGTATAAGGACTTTTTATTTCTGTCCTGATTCCGGCTTTCTGAGCTCTTTCCAGGGCATAAGCATTTTTAGTATTAGAAATAACTAATGCAATGTGATAGGGACAATTTGAGTCCGAATTCCTTTCATAATCAATCAAAGCCTGAAGATTTGTTCCGCCACCACTTACTAAAACTGCAATATTTGTCATTTCTGTTTCCTATAAAAATACTTTCTCAAGAATATAGATTAATCTACAAACTGAGTCATTAATTTGTTGCCCTTGAACTCGCCTTTAATCACTTTATCAGTGTGACCAACGTAGCCGATTTCGTATGCTTTCAAATCAGGACAGCCTTTCTGAGCATATTTTTTTGCATTTTTATTTACAGCATCAAGAATTGCTTTTGCATCTTTTTTGTTTACAGCCATTACAAAACCAATTCCCATGTTAAATGTTGAATATACATTCTTTGGATCAGCACCGCGCTTAATGAGTTCATCAAAAATCCCAGGAACTTTCCATGAATTCTTTTTGATGATTGAACACAACTGCTTTTTACCTTCAGCTGCATGCTGATACATACGAGGAACATTTTCGTAAAAGCCGCCGCCGGTTACGTGTACCATTCCGTGTATGCTTCCAGGGAATTTCTTTAACAAATCCATTACTGGTTTTACATAAATTCTTGTAGGTGTTAAAAGTACTGTACCAATCTTCTGTTTTTTGCCGTCAATTACAACTTCTTCATCAAAGTTCTGTACAAGCTTTCTGATGAGTGAATAGCCGTTTGAATGGCAGCCGTTTGAAGACAAGCCGATTAAAACATCACCTTCTTTTATTTTCTTTCCGTCAATGATTTCACTCTTATCTGCAACGCCTACACCAAAGCCTGCTAAATCATATTTTCCTTCATCGTAGAAGTCTGGCATTTCAGCAGTTTCTCCACCAAGCAAAGCACAGCCGGCTTCAACACAGCCATCTGTTACGCCCTTTACTAATTCACCTGCAATTTTTGAATCGAGTTTACCGCAGGCAATATAATCGAGGAAGAAAGAAGTTTTTACACCGCTGCAAAGAATGTCGTTAACGCTCATTGCAACACAGTCAATTCCTACTGTGTCATACTTTTTCATTTTGAATGCAATATCAAGCTTAGTTCCAACTCCGTCTGTTCCAGAAACCATTACAGGATTTTTAAGTCCTTTTGGAACAGCAAACATTCCATTAAATGCTCCAAGTTCTGTAAGCTGTCCGGGGATTTTTGCCCTTTCACTCTGTTTCTTGTATTTATCTACAGCCTTGTATCCTTCATTGACATCAACACCAGCTTTTTTATAATCAACTACATTTGCCATTTTAATTTCTCCTATTATATTTATTACAACTCTATACCTGCAGCACCATTTGCTTCTGCATCACTTGTCATTTTCTTTCTGAACTCTATAAGCTTTTCTTTTATTTCTGGATACTTAATCGCTAAAATTTGAAGTGCCAGATATGCTGCATTTTTTGCATTTCCAATTCCAACACAGGCAACAGGAATCTGAGGAGGCATCTGGACGATTGAAAGTAAAGCATCAACACCTGCAAGTCCATTTGATTTACCAGGATTTATACACTCTAAAGGAACTCCGACTACAGGTAAAATTGTACGGCTGGCAATAACACCAGGAAGGGCTGCACTTAATCCTGCACCTGCAATTATGACTTCGCAACCTTCTTCTTCTACTTTACGGATTGTTTTTACAAGGAGTTCTCCTGCACGATGAGCAGATATTACATAGGAAACAAATTCAACATTGAATTCTCTAAGAACATCTGCGGCCTTTTTCATGGTTTCACTATCAGATTTTGAACCTAAAAAAATTGCAACTTTCATGCCTTGTAAAATATCATAAGAAAGAGCTTTTTACAATCACAAATTGAATAATTGCAACGGTGAGAATGTGTCCGACAGAGAAAATGTCGATTACAGAATTTGAATTATATAATTAAATATGATATAATATTTTCTATGGCAAAACCAAAGACAGAATTTTCACTAAATCAAAAAATCGTTTACCCGAGTCAGGGTGTTGGAAAAATCACTGAAATCTTTAAGAAAGAATTCAACAATGAAATGGTCTATTATTACAAGATTTATATAGAAGTTTCAGACATGAATGTAATGGTTCCAGTTGATAAAGCACGCGCTATTGGAATAAGAGAAATCGTATCTCCTCAGGAAGCAAAGAAAGCACTTGCTCATATCAGTCAGGATTTTGAACCTCCTACATCAGACTGGAAATTACGCTATGCAATGAACACAGAGCTTCTGAAAAAAGGAACAATTACAGATATAACAGACATTGTAAGATGCCTTTATCAGCGTTCGAAAGTAAAAGAGTTACCGATTCTAGAAAGAAAGCTTTATGATAACGCAAAAAAACTTCTTATCGATGAAATTGCTTTAGCATTAGGTATGGATGAAAAAGATGTTGAATCAATGCTGCATGCAAAGCTTGAGCCTTTAGGTCAGAAGGTAGAAAAGAAATCAACATACGCTGATGATGAAGACGAAGATGAAGACGAGTTCGATGACGGTTCATCAGATAAATCAGACGATGATGATGAAGACGATGAGGACGATGAAGATTAATTCATTTATAAAATAAAAACTTAAATGCGGTGCTGTAAAATTTCAGTTACCGCTTTTTTTTTGCAGATTAAGGTTTAACAGATTATAAGGATGAACAAAATGATAAGGGTTGGATTTGGAACAGATTTACATAAACTGCAGGAAGGAAGAACATTTTTTCTTGGCGGAATAGAAATTGAATGCACAAAAGGAGAAGCAGCACATTCAGACGGCGATGTACTTTTACACGCTATTTGTGACGCACTTCTTGGAGCTGCTGCTATGGGAGACATAGGAACTTATTTTCCGCCGGAAGATGCAATATGGAAAGATGCAGACTCAAAAGAATTATTAAAAACTGTGTGGCACGATATAAAGGAAAAGGGCTGGTCTTTATGCAATATGGACTGTGTTGTTGAAACTGAAATTCCTAAAATAAAACCTCACCGGCAAAAAATAATTGAGTCAATCGCAAATATACTGAATGTCGAAAGTGAACAGATTTTTGTAAAGGCAAAAACAAACGAAGGCTGTGACAGTGTAGGAAAAACAGATGCAATAAAAGCATACTGCACCTGTTTGGTGATGAAAGAATAAAAAAGTACCGCGGTGGTTTCGACAAGCTCAACCACCACATTGATTATGAATCTACATTGTCTTCATAATCCAGAATTAATCTAACTTCATTTTCTGTTAAAGAAATCTTGCTTGCAATTTCACTTGGCTTCCAGCCTTCCTTCTTTAACTGCAGGATAACTCTCTTCGTTGTCTGGTCGATTGCGGTACTCTTAGAAGCTTTACCTTCAGCAGGGCTCTTGGAAAGTGTCTTTAATACAGTCATCTGCTCATCAGCATTTTTTGCAAGGAGCTGAATTCTTTCCATTGCAGCATTTATGCCTTTTTTAGAAGTAGTAATATTTTCAATACGCTTATCTGCATCGTCTAAAAGTTTATCCAGTGAAGAAAGCTTATCTACTGCGTCATTAATTCTTCCGGAACTGTTTAACAGTTTATCGATATTTTTCTGCACGGAAGAAATTTCTTCAGGCAAAGCAACAACCTGTCTTGTGCAATCTTCAATTCGTTTCTCAAGCTTCTGTATGCTTTCAAAAGACTGGTCTACTTCAGTTGCAACCCTGTCAATTGTTTCTCCCTTGTTTTCAATTCGATCGTATTTTGTCTGAAGCACTGCAAGATTGTCATTAAACTTTCTTACCGAAGCCTGCATGTTTGTCAGGTTATCAGAGGTCATTGTAAGATCAGCAATTTTTTGATCCATTGAATTGCTTATATCATCAAGAGTGTTAAATTTTTCTTCAAGTGAATCCAGACGGTTTTTGTCAGATGAGAAAGCTTTAATTCTCTGATTTACTTCAACGCTTAATCCATTTAAATCTGTAATCTGTTCGTTGAGTTCATCAATTGTGTTCTGATATTTAGTTAAGTCAGCAATTTCAGATTTTATTTCTGCAAGAGATTCTTCAAGCTTCTTTTTCATCTCGTTTGCTTTATCAAAGATTCCTGCTTCAGCGGTAAATCTTGCAATTCTTTCCTGAATTTCATCAACCTTTTTTTGCAAATCATTTGTTTCATTATTAAAGGTATCTACAAATGAGCGGTAATTCTTTTTGTATTCATCAGAATTTTCTTTGATTTCCTTGCGCTGTGTCCTGATAGAAGCTTCTGCTTCCTTCGACATTTCATCAACCATAGAATTTGTTTTTGCAACTAAGGTCTGGAAATCATCTTTAGCATTGCTTAACATAAGTTCTGAATCTGCCTGGAACTTTGCAATAGAATTTTCAGTGTCTTCCTTTATTTTCTCAAAGTTGTCATTCATCTCAGAAATTTTTTGAGAGGTTTCTGATTCGACTGTAGAAAGCTGCTCTGTTATATTTTTATAAGAATCTTCGTACTGATCCCTGACTCTGGTTTTCCAGGTATTAAATTCCTGAACGGCAGCATCGATTGTAGCTCTTTGAGTTTCCTGCTTCATTGCAAGTTCATTTTTAAATTCATCAATTTGAGAATCTAATTCTTTTTCTTTTGAACTTAATGTTTCAACGATTTGAGAATTATATTTTTCAACTTCTGTATTTAAATATGAATCAGCTTTTTCTTTTGTTTCTGACAATTCATTTCTGTACAATTCAATAAACTCATGCAATTTCTGGTTTACAGAATTTATCTGGTCCTGAATTGTAGCCTGTCCTGCCTGTAATGCAAGCTGGAATTTTTTCTCCTGTTCCAGAGTTTTATTCTGTATTTCAGTGATTCTCTTCTTTAACTTGTCATCATATTCAACTTCAAGTGCTCTTCTATTTTCTTCATACTCGTCAGTGAAAATTGAAAGCTGAGAATCAAATTTATTCTTCCACTCTGCAAGCTGTTCCTGAATCAAGTTCTGGCGTTTTGCTAAATCCTGTGTGAATGAATCTTCGAACACTTTTACTTTTGAACTGATACTTGCCTGTGCTTTCTTTTTAATTTCTGCAAGTTCATTCTGTACAGTTGAAAGCTCTTCAGAAAGTGAATCATACTTTTCTTTAACGGCAAGATGGAATGACTCCTGATCTTTAGAGGTTTCAATTTCAAACTTCTGGAAATTATCCAGGACTTTCTTCTGACTCTGTTCAAGCAATTTACGCAAGGTTAACTCAAGTTTATCAACATCAGCAACGGCAGTATTAAGCTTCTTGAACTTGTATTCCATTTCTTTTTTATATGCATCAAGCTGGGCTTCAAGAGATTCAAGATACTTTGTCTGTTTTTCATCATATTGATTTGAAACAGCTTTCATTGAATCTGCCAGAGACTTATCGAAATCGCTTAACTGACTGGAAATAACGTTGCTGAATTCTGCAAGTTTTTTACTGCTTTCTTCAGTTTGAACTTCAATCTGTTTTGCCGTTTCATTCGACTGAACCAGAGCATTGTTGTATTTTTCCTGAATGGAAGCAATGTCGTTTTCTACATTATTTTTAATAGAAGTTACATTAGTTTCTACATCTGTATTAAGCTGATCAAATGAAGCTTCGAATGAAGTTTTGATTACGTTTAATTTTTTATCAACATCAGCTTTTAAGTTATTCAAAGAAACTTCAAAATTCTTTTGTGCATCTTCGACATATTCATTCTGCTTATCACCAATTCTTTTTGAAACTTCAGCAATTTCCTGCTGCAGCATTCTTGCAGTTTCAGAAGAAGCAGTGACTGCATTTTCATATTTTTCATTTAACGAAGAAACATTTGCATCTGCCTGATTCTGGATATTTTGTATTTCAGTTTCAAAATCTGTCTTGAAATCATTTATTTTAGATTCAACATCATCCTTTGCAATTGAAACATTTTCTTCAAATAAAGACTTTAAGTTTTCAGACATCTGCTCAATCTGCTTGTCGAGATTAGAAAAATACTGCTGTTCTTTTTCATCATAAGAATCAGCAATTTCTTTCATTGAAGAGTCAAGCTTTTGATTGAAAAGTGAAATTTGATTTGAGATGTTTTCGTTGAAATCAGAAAGCTCATTCATTTTACTCTCAAGGAGATTATCAAGTTCAACTAAATGCCTGTTACTTTCAACTGATTTATTTTCGATTAAGCTGGCGTTACTTTCAGTTTCTTCAATTAATTTTTCGTAACGGGTCTGAATGTCAGAAATAGAATCCTGTACATAATCTTTTAAATTTTCTGTCTGCTCTTCCAAATCATTTTTAATAGAAGAAAGTGATGTGTCAATTTCATTTTTAATTGAATCGAGTTCATTCTGTGAATCAGAAATTATAGAAGAGTTCTGCTGTGAATATGCATTAAGTTTTTCCTGTAAATCACTCTGCAATTCGTCAACTCTCTGCTTAAAGCTTTCCTTGTATTTTTCTAGATTAGATGAACTTATTGCCTGATACTTTTCGTAAGCCTGAGTTTCATCAGCTTCTACTTTTTGTGAAATAGATTCATAAATTGCATCGTAACGATTCTGTAATCTTTCAGCCTGTTCATTTAATGTATTTTGAATAGAGTTTAATAATTTTGTATTACCTTGTGTTTCTTTTTCAAGATTGTCAGCTACAACTTTTGCTGCTTCATAAGACTTGGTAATTTTCTGATTTAATTCTTTAATATTCTCTTCTGAGCTTGCAGAAATTTCTTCTGTTCGGCTGTTAATTTTTTCTTCCAGTTCATTAGTTGCATTTGTAATCAAGCCGTTCATATCAGCAGAAAACTGTTCAACGGAAGAATTATAATCAACGGCAACTTCCTTATATTTCTCCAAGGCTTGAGATGTCTGTGTGTTTACATTTTCAACAAGTGCATGTAATTTTTTATTCACATCATCTTCAAGATTCTGTGTTTTAACTTTTACGTCATTTGAAAGTGATGCAAGCTTTGTATTTAAGTCAGTAACTTTCTGTTTAACAACACTTTCCAGAGCATTTGATTTTTCAGCAAACGAAATGTTTAATGCTTCATTCTTTGTCTTTATTTCTTTTTCAAGATTTACAGTTGAATCATTAAGCTTAGCATTTAAATCTGCAGCTTTAACTTTAATAAGCTTTTCGATTTCAGAAAAATCCTTGTCGAAGCCGGCAGAAAGCACCTGTGTTTTTTCCTTAATTTTTGAATCAAGGGCTAAAGTTTTTGTATTAAATAATTCAACTAAGGCCGAAGTTTTTTCCTTCATCTGATTTTCAACATTTGCTGTTGTTTCAGAATAAGTCTGATTTAGTTTTGCAATTTCATCGTTGAAGAATTTCTCAATTAAATCGCATTTTTCTTTATAAGAATCTGTTAAAAGCTCAAGTCTTTCTCCAAGATCCAAATCCTTAGAAGAAAGCTTAGCTTCGATTTCTGAAGAAACTTTATCTACTCTTGCAGTTAAAGTAGTTACTGTTGTATCAACATTGTCAGTAAGTTCATTAACAGAGTTTTCGATTTTTTCATTTAAAGCCGCAACAGAATTTTCTGTCTTTTCATTCAGCTTAGAAACTGTATCTGTGAGTTTTTTATCTACCAAAGAAATCTCTTCACAGAATTTATTATCAATATCAGAAATTTTTGTATTCAGTTTTGTCTCAACATCTGAAACCGATGATGTCAGTTCATTTTCTACATCTGAAGAAACTTTATCGATTCTTGCATTTAAGGTTGCCGATGAAGTTTCTACATTAGAATTAACTTCCTCAAAAGAAGATGAATACTTTTCGTTTAATTCAGAAACCATTGAAGACAGTTTTTCATCCGTAGAATTTACTGCGCTGCTAATTTTATTTTCTATGCCTTCAAGAGACTCTTCTATTTTGCCGTCAAAGCCTGATTCCAGACTATTAAGTTTTTCGCTGAACGATTCTGTATCATCAGCAACACGCGCTTCAAGTTTAGAAAGTCTTTGTGCTAAATCGCCTTCAATTGAATCTGCCCTTTCATTCAAGGCATTGGAAATTTCTTCTGCCCTTGATTCCAAATCACTTTCAATAGTTTGTGTCTGGCTGTCAAACTCATCAGTTTTAGTCTGCACAAATTCTTTCATTTGAGAAACTTTATCATTTATTTTGTCTTCGATTTTTTTACTCTGCTCTTTTAATGCAAGTTCAAACTTTTTCTGATTTTCACTTAATGAAGTATTGATTGTGCTCAATTGATTTTTATAGCTGTCAGCAACTTCTTTTGTTTTAGAAGTAAGATTCTGCTGAGCCGTATTAATCTGTGTTGTGATTAAAGTCTTTAACTGATTTGTCTGTTCATTTAAATCAGAAGTGCAGGTCTTAGATCTTTCTGTAATTTTTTTCTGCAGTTCAACAAAAGCTTCATCTTCCAGCTTTCTGGCATTTTCTGTAGCTGAAGCATAAGCATCTTTTATGTCGCTTTCAATTTTATTCATTAACGATTCGTTTCGCTCAACAGCAGCATCTGTCTGTGCAGAAAGTTCTTCTGTCTTTTTTTCATAAGCTGTAAGTAAATCGCTTCCGATAATTTTTAGCTGTTCTGCATTTGTAGAATTGAAATCCTTTACAACTTCAGGAATCCGCTTTTCAATCGAATCAATTGTTTTCTTTTGTGCATCGAGACGCGAATTAAATTTTTCAATTATGCCGGATTCTTTTCTAATGTTTTCAAGATTTGTTTCTACGCTGGCAGTCATTTCCATAAGTTCGTCTAAAACTTTTTCGTACTGCTGGATTTTGTCAGTAATTTTTTGTACTTCAGAAATTGGGGTTTCAAGATTTTTTGTAGTTTTATCGCATTCATCAATCTGCTGCTGAAGTCTGTTAACGGCAGCCTTTGCTTTTATGTCCTGAGTTTCCAGGTCTGTAGTTAACTGCTTTAACTCTTCTGCGCGCTTTTTAAAAAATACATCAAACTCGCCCTGTCTTTTGTTTGCGTAGTTTTTAATTTTTTCCATTGAGTTTTCATTTTTATCAAGTCGCTTTAAACCAAATGTTACAGCTGCGGACACAACTACTGCCGCAAGAATTGAAATGAAAATAGTCACTTTTTTTATCCCCACCCAAAGTAATTACTTTTTGTTCTATTTTAACACAAAATCTCTTAATTTGCGATAGTCAGAGAAGGAAATGACAGCTTTTGATGATTTAATATTAAACAGCTTAAAAAATCCATTTTGAACGAAGGCTGTCTTCATTCCGGCATTTGTAGCTCCGTGAACATCACATTTTCTGCTGTTTCCGACATAAAGAATTTCGTTGTAGTTTAATTTCAGTTCTTTCGCAAGAATTCCAAATGGATATAAACTTGGCTTTAGTGCTCCGGATTGTTCGGAACCAAGACACACATCGCATAAATCACGGATACCCCAGATATCATCTTTTTGTTCAGGAGGAAAATCAGAAAGAATTCCAATTTTTAAGCCGGCAGCTTTAAATGCTTTTATACACTCAACTACATGCGGAAAAGGTTTCATTTTCTTGAAATATGGTTTCATTCCTATATAGCATATTTGGTGAATCATTTGCTTTGCTTCTTGAGCAGAACAGCCATATTCATGAGCAAACAAACGCGCCTGATATTCATAAAAATCTGCTAAAGGTGCAGTTCTGTGTAATTGTCTTCGAACCTTAGAAAATTTCAAATAAAACTTTAAATGCTTAAAGACATAAAATGTCATTGAAAGATATAACTTTAGTGAAGGGTACAAAGTCCCGTCAATATCAAAGGCTACAGCTTTTATTCCGTCAATCATAGTGTGAGATTATATAAAAAAAATAGAAATTTTAGAAGTCTTAAAAGACATATATATAAATTTTATATTTCTACAGGGGCAGCTGTAAATGAGTATAAAACACCTTTTGCATTCTGTAATTCAAGGATTTCTACATTACCGTCGCCGGCACTATACATTGACTTTAACTCCGGTTCAGCATCTAAAAACTTTTGAGCAGCTTCATCGCCTTCAACACGGGCAAGCTTTCCTGTTACACGAATCCATGAACCGTCTTTATTCATTCCGCTCATTTCAACTAAAGGATGCTTTATAATCTGCTTATAAACATCTTTTTTATTGCTTGTTAAAAAACAAATCTTTCCGTCAATTTCTTCTACAGCACCAAAGGGTCTTACTCTGCTCTGTTCTCCATCGATTGTAGCCAAAAAGAAAACACCTGCAGTTTTTAATGCTTCAACAATTTTATTCATATTTATTATCCTCCTGTTTATACTTGATTAAATGTCGAGTTTCAAATTTCAATGCTAAGATAGAAAAAATGTGTCCGCTCGTAGAAGTTAGTATGGTGGTTTCGACAGGCTCAACCACCGCACTTTTTTTTCTCAACCACCGCACTTTTTTTTGCTCAATCACTGCTTTTCTTCGCGCTACCACATTTTTTAGTCTTGAGCGAAGCAAAACTCGACATTGAATATAATTATTAATATCCGGGTTTAATAAATACTGTTTTATTATCCGGGTCTGTAACTTTTTTATAAACCTTTTCGTTCCATTCTTCCTGAGGGACATCTTCTATGCTTACAGAAAAATGTTCTTTACCGCGCTGTAATTCTTCGCTTGCAGTTTTTACAACAGCTTCTGCAAGTTTCTTTTTTAATTCATCACTTCTTCCAGGATACATTTGAATTGTAATATGTGGCATAAGTTTCCTCCGGCTTTAATTATAGTTCGTCTAAAAAAATCTGACTATAGTGATTTTATAAACTCGGCAATAAACGGACGTCCTTTTAAGACACACGAAGCGCCATAGGACACGGCCTTTTTTTCCTGCTCACAGTTTCTGATTCCGCCATCAATCCAGATTTCACCGCATGAGTTTAACAGGGTTTCACTGTGTTTTTTTAAAAAGAAAGCGGTGCTGCCTTCTTCAGTCTCAACCCTTCCACCGTGGTTAGAAATATAGGCAACATCAGGCATAACCTCCTGCACAAGTTTTATATCGTCTAAAGTAAAAACGCCTTTTATGATAAACGGCAGGCCCTTTGAGTTCAAATATTTTTTTATTTCGATTAGCTGAGAGGCGGTCTTCTTTTCAAGATTCACTTTGTTTCGCATCGTTAAAATATTGTAGCTGTCTATATCAATTCCCATGGATTCACTTTGCGGCAGAGAAACTTCAAACCTCTCCCAGATTTTATTCTGCGGATAAGGCTTAATAAACACACTGGCTTTTTGCCCGGCACTTTTTAAAGCCTCAACACCCCACAAAAGTTTTGTATCAGGAAAACCGTCGCCTATAGAAAGCAGATATTTTTTTTCTGAACAGTATTTTACGAAATCGAAATAAAATTTTTTTTCATCCGGGAAGCCCATGTTTTCTACAGCGCCAGTCATAGGAGCAACACGAATACTATATTTTTTTTCTTCAAGATTTTTTTGAAAAGGCCCGAAAGGAATCAAAGCCCAGTCATCAAAATTCCGGATAAAATTTTTATTATCAGAAACACCGCCCATACCGGGAAGTTCATTCATGCATGCCCTGCCGTTACAGACAGGACATAACCTGCACTTAAAGCTAGTCACCAAAGCTTGTCCCCAGTTCGCGAGCCACCTGAATCATTGAATGATCAACAGGAATATTCTTTACACAGCCGGCAATTTCTGAAAGAGGAACGCCGACAATTTCTCCGTTTTGCAAGGCCACAAGTTTTCCAAATTCACCGCGGGCTAAAAAGTGTGCAGCTTCAGTTCCAAAACGGCTCGCAAGAATTCTGTCGTAAGAAGAAGGAGTTCCACCGCGCTGCAAATATCCTAGTACAGTAACACGGCTTTCAAGACCAGTAACTTCTTCAAGTTCATTTGCAACTCTATAGGCAATTGAATACTTCATCTTTGCCCTGCTTTTCTTTAACTCTTTCTTATCGAGTAAAGCTTCTTCTTTTGTTAAAGCACCTTCTGCAACAACAATAATAGAAAAGTTTCTGCCGGCATTTTTTCTTTCAATGATTTTTTTTGCGACAGAGTTTATATCGTAAGGAATTTCAGGAATCAGTATGACATCACCACCAGAAGCAATTCCTGAGTACAAGGCTAGCCACCCTGCTTTATGGCCCATTACCTCTACAACCATAATCCTGGAATGAGAATGCGCTGTTGAATGGATTCTGTCAATTGCATCGGTTGCAACATCAAGTGCTGTATGAAAACCAAAAGTCATATCTGTTTTTACAATGTCGTTATCAATAGTTTTTGGTAAACCGATTACATTTAACCCTGCCCTGGACAAAAGACTGGCTGTAGAATTTGTTCCGTTACCGCCAATGCATACTAAAGCATCAAGCTTAAACTTTTCATAATTCTGTTTGATTTTATCGATTGGGAAAAGACCGTCTTCATCAGGCTCAGGGTTCTTAAAAGGCTTTTCGCGGGAAGTTCCTAAAATAGTTCCGCCAACTGTTAAAAGACCTGCCAGAGAATCGATATCCATTTCAAACATATCGCCATTCAAAAGTCCACGATATCCGTTTCTGATTCCAACAGCATCCATTCCGTACAAAAGCTTTGCTGTTCTGCAGCAGGCTCTTATAGCTGCATTAAGACCTGGAGCATCTCCACCAGATGTAAGGATTCCAAATCGTTTTACTTTCGCATCCATTTTAATTCACCTAAAAATCAACACTGCCAATTATAGTTTCATCACTATCAGCAACAACAGTTTTATCTTCATTCAAAGGCTTCTGTTTTTTTTCTTTTTTCTTAAACCAAAAACCTTTTTTATTATCATCTATAAATTCATCATCATAAGATTTTTTACTGGAAGCTCTTTTTTTAGGGCTGGTCAAAAATCCAAATAAACTTCCACAAATTCCCCCGACAAGACAGATTAAATTTTCAGTATTTTTTTCAAAAAACAAAACGCATTTTTTCGCAAAAGCAAGGTCTAAAGGATTCTTTACGGAAGAAACATACTTTTGTGCAAAAATAAAAATCACATATAAAACAAAAATTAAAATCCAGGAAACTGAAATTTCTTTCTTAGAAAATGCAGTCATGGCGCTAAGTAAAATCAAAGTAAACACAACAGGAACAGAAGTAGAAGCAGGTTCTGAATTTAAGCAGCAGAATAAAACTCCGGAAACTAAAGTGCAGATTACAAGCATAAGGCAAATCATTGCGCTTCCGTAACGCTCTTCCATTAACGGTCCCAGAAGAAGAATCAGCAGAAGCTGCAGAATCAGGGAAGAAAAATCAAAGGAGCCAAAGACATATAAAAACATTCTGACATAATCCATGGCATTTTTAAAATCAAAAGCTGGAATTGTGCCAGACGCTTTACATCCGTGGCAAACAAAAATGTTAGTAGAAAGAAAATCTTTGAGTAAAAATTTATCTAAAAGAAAAACAAATAATTTAATTAGAACAAAAGTTAAAATTACCGGAGAATCAAATTTAAATTTTAATCCTGATTTTTTCGTCATAAAAAATTAAATTCTATGCATGGCACTAAAAACTTTTTCTGCCATAATATTAACTTCAACACCAAGCTTCTCGCCTTCTAATGTAAGTTCCTTGCGTGCAGAATCAATATCAATATCACTGGAAGAAAAGTCTGCCATCATCATCATAACAAAATTTCCGCTCAAAATTGTCTGACTAATGTCCACAATATTAATTGAATGCAAAGAAAGATAATTTGAAACCTTTGCAATAATACCAACTTTATCTGTACCAACAACTGTAATAATAGCTTTCATAATTCTGATTATAAGACAAAAATTAGATTTATGGAATGATTTTTTAACAATGAATTTTAGTCACTTTTTAATTAAAAAATATTCACAAGGAGTGTGGTGGTTGAGTAGCGCCAGCGTATCGGGGCAACGCCCTCCACCACGTATTTCACAATAAATATTTATACTAGTACAGGTGGTTTCGATGAACTCAACCACCGTAAAATTCTGGGCTCAACCACCGCAGACTTTTCTTCGCGCTACCACATTTTTGAAACTGTTGTTCAACAAGAATATATGGTGTGACATGGTGGTTGCGGGCTTTGCCCCGACAAGCTCAACCACCGTAATACAGCACTCAACCACCGTAAAATTCTGGGCTCAACCACCGCGCGAAATTATTTCGAAAGGAGGGTATTAATAGCGTTTACAAAATCAGCAGGATCACTTAATTCTGCACCGCTTACTAATAAAGCCTGATCTAAAAGAACTTCGCTCACTTTTGCAATGTAATTTTCATCGCTTTCGCCGGCAAGTTTTTTTACAATCGGATGGTCACCGTTCACTTCAAGAATTGGTTTTACTAAACTCTGGTTTCCCTGCCCCATTGCCCTCA
>JAEELR010000022.1 GCA_016282835.1 Treponema sp.
ATGTTTCCGCTCCCAGAAAAGACAGGCGCTTTCACGCGGTTGAGCGGTACAAGGTATCTGACTCACTCGCTTACGCTCGTTCGCACCGCTCAAAGTGTTCAAGCGCCTTCTGCTTTTCTTCGCGCTACAACATTTTTGAATTTCGCCATAAATTTGTACAAATTCTTAATCTCCGTGTATATATAATATATGTGAAAGAAAAATTGTTTTTAGAGGAAGGAATCGACTTTCCGTTCCAGACAAAATCCGGCGAAGAAGAAACTGACGATCCTGTTTTAATTGCGGCACGGGATGCGTTCAAAATAAAATATCTTTTTCCCTGGCAGCGAATTGTAATTGCAAACATTTTAGACGCATACAGCAACTCAATCAGCGAAAACCCAAGCGAAGAAATTAACGGTTTCCAGATTGTACTTTTACCAACGGGCGCAGGAAAATCCTTATGCTTCTTAACTCCATCACTCCTGCTTCCAGGACCAACGCTTGTTTTATATCCGCTACTGGCTCTTATGACAGACCAGCAGAGGCGAATGGATGAAGGCGGAATTCCCAATGTAATTTTTAAGGGCGGACAGACAAATGAAGAGCGCGAGAAGAATTTTGAGCGAATTAAAAATGGTGCAAAAATCATCCTTGCGAATCCAGAAGTTTTACAAAGCAACTCTTTAATTGAAAAGCTAAAGGAATGCAATATCTGCCATATTGCAATTGATGAAGCTCATTGTGTAAGTGAGTGGGGAGATTCGTTCCGGCCTTCATATTTAACTTTGGGCGAGATTATAAAAACATTGAATGTAAAAACAGTAACAGCCTTTACGGCAACAGCCTCGCCTCAGGTTTTAGAGAGAGTTTCAGATGTCCTGTTTGAAGGAGAGGCTCATATAGTTAGAAGTGAAAGTGACAGGCCAAATATACACTACGAGGTTATAAATGCTTATGCAAAAAAACGAATGGCGTTAAAGCTTGCAGTAGAAAGAGAAAAGCCCTTAATCATTTTCTGCGGTACAAGAAAAAAAGCTGAGGATATGGCTCGCGAACTCACCGCTTATTTTGGAAATGATTATGTAAAGTTTTATCACGCAGGACTTGAGAAAGAAGAAAAAATAAAAGTTGAAAAATGGTTTTATGAAAAAAAAGATGCAATTCTCTGCTGTACCTGTGCTTATGGAATGGGAGTGGACAAGAAAGACATTCACACAGTAATTCATTTAGAGCCTTCGCTTACGGCAGAAAGTTATATTCAGGAAGCGGGCCGGGCGGGTCGTGACGGATCCATAGCAAATGCAGTCCTTTTGTGGAGTTACAGCGATTCGAAAAAATTTTCCCTGTTTCCAGAAGAAAGCCGCGAAGCTGTCATAAAGAAATTTGCCGAAAGTGAAACCTGCAGGAGACAGGTTCTTTTGGATGCGCTGGGAGGAGAAAAAGCTTTTTGTGAAGGCTGTGACATCTGTAAACGGAAAGCCCCAGCTCCTTATGCACAGGATGCTTCTATGGTTTTAAAATATGTGAGGAACCATAAAAACGAATTTTCAAATGATGAACTTACAGCAAATCTTTTGGAAGAATTTAACACAAGCAACAAAAATTTAAAAATGAATGTATGGGATACTTCTGATATAGAAGAAATAATTTCACAGCTGAATGAAGAAGAGAAAATTCACAAAACCTTTTCTTTGGGATTTTATTTTGGCTTTTCTAAAAATAAATTATCTTACGGCAAACAGAGCAGAGTTTCTATTTTGATTTACCGGAAGCTTCAGAGCTTTCAGAAGAAGATGCTGCGTCTTCCTTTTTTTCGCCGGAGTCTTGAGCTTTTACGGCAGCTTTTTTAGCCTTTGGAGGTTTTACACGCTTTCTATATTTAACAACATAATTTGCTATGGATATAAAAATAATCATTGCGACTGTAATCACTATTACGCGCCAGTCTTTAAGTACACCCAGGCAAATTGGAAGCAAGTCTTTAAAATTCATATTTTAATTATCGGTTATTTTTTCTGTTTTATAAAGTAGAAGGCAGGCACAACCAAAAGCAATGGAGCCCGCCCCGGAAAAGCTTTAGTAGCTCGAAGAGCTATGAGCGGATGAGCGAACTTTGCAGGGGCGGATGATGCAATAGTGTTTTCTTAGCAGAAGCTTCGTTCGTGTAGTAATTTTTCAAGCTCCCCAAACAATAACAAATAAACTGACCTTAATTAAATTTTCTGTTATAATTTAGATATGAAACATTTTATGCAAATTTTACAGGAAAAAGCTAAAGAAAACGGTCCTCTGTGTGTGGGACTTGATACTGACCCGTCTTATATCCCGCAGGAAATTCGTTCGCTCTACGATGACGACTCAAGTGCGGTTTTAGATTTTAACAAAAGATTAATAGAACGAATTGCAGACGAAAAAACTGCGTGCTGCTTTAAGGTTCAGATTGCTTATTATGAGGCTATGGGACTTAAAGGCATGGAGGTGTACGCAAAGACTCTTTCGTATGTAAAACAAAGCGGTCTCGTTTGCATCAGTGACATAAAGCGCGGTGATATTGCTGCAACTGCTTCGGCTTATGCGAGGGCACATTTTTCGGGAGATTTTGAATCTGACATTATCACTATAAACCCTTACATGGGATTTGACACCCTGAAGCCGTTTACAGAATATTGTGCTTCTAAAGGCAAAGGAATTTTTGTGCTTCTACGAACAAGCAATCCCGGCATGGTAGACATTGAGCAGAAAGAATTAGTTTCGGGCGAAAGGGTTCTGGATGAAGTTGGTAAAGAATTAGAAAGAATTAACAGCGAGTTCAAGAAGCAGTTCCCTGACCAGACCTGTTCACCTGTCGGGGCTGTTGTGGGCTGTACGGAAGAAAGTGATGCACGCCTTTTACGAGACAAGTATCCTGAAATATTTTTCCTTATACCGGGCTATGGTGCTCAGGGCGGTGCGGCTTCTATCTGCAAAACGCTTCTGGAAAAATGCGGCGGTACAGTTAATTCTTCGCGCGGAATTTTGTGTGCCTGGAAAAAAGACGAAGAATGTTTGAAGAAGATAGAAAACAAATCTATTACTATGGATGATATAGTAGAAGCTTCCTGCCGTGCCGCAAGAGCTTCAAAAAAAGAATTGAGTTTTGATTTTATATAGATTGTTTAGTTAAACATCGAGTTTCTTTTTGTACTGATTCAAAAATGTGGAGTACTAATGGAACTTGAAAAATTAAAACATGCGGAAGCAAGGTTCGAACCTGAGTTCACTTTGCGCGGGCGAGCCAATTTGTGAAACAAATTAGGCGAGTCCAAGTTCCAATTAGCGCGCAACCGTGAACTCGAAGGGGCGGTTCTTGCTGGGAGCTTGTTTTAATTCTTCTGAGATCGGACTCATTTTGAATTAATAGTGGTTGAAACTTGAAGTTTAACATATACAGCTTAAAGAGTTTGTATTTCTGTTCCGATAATTGAAGAGCAGTAATATGTGACTTTTTATGAACAAAAGAGTCATTTATTATGAGGTTAAATTTATGAAAATGATTGGAATAAAACTTGCTGACGGTTCATTTTATCCAGTTATGGAAGAGGGAAAGCCTGCACGAAAAACAATTGATTTAACTACTGTACAAGACAATCAAACTACGGTGCATGTAAATTTGTATCGCTCAGAAACCGGTACAATGGAAGATGCAGAGTATGTTGATACATTGGAAATTAAAAACTTGAATCCTCATGCAAACGGGGAACCAAGTTTAAACCTTGAGCTGGGACTTGATGAAAACAACGAGCTTTCGGCAAACATTTCCGATCCTGAAACAGGTAAAACCAGTGAGACTTTTGTGCAAATTGCTTCTAAAACTTTGTCAGAATTAAATAAGGTTCCAGTCGATTTTCAAAATGATCCTACTTTAGCTGAAGGAACAGGCCCTGCAGATGATTCTTCAAACGCTTTAATTGAAGATGAAGACTCTGTAACAATTTCTGATGATGAATTGGAAAAAATAGGACTTTCTTCCAGCGGGGAGAATGATGTGATAGGTAGAGCTCCAAATGACGAAGAATTTTCTTTTGATGCTGTAGATAATACACTTGCACAGGAAGATTTAGTTAGCGATTTGCCACAGAAAAAAGATGAAGAAAATGCAGAAGCCGAAGAAGCTGCTTTTGAATCTGCAGAAACTAAAGATTCTGTAGAAGCAGAGGAAGGCCTTGACGAAAATATAACAGATGACAGTTCTTTTGAAGAAGATACAGCAGCTTTTGAAGAAGATGAAACTTTAAATACCCAGGATGATATTTCTGTCCCGGTTACAGATGATAAAGATTTTGTCTTTGAAGAAGAGTCACCATCTTTAACTGATGACAATACCGAACCCGAACAAAATACAGAAGCAGAAGCTGCAGACTCTTTCGAAGAAACTGATGTAAATCCAGAAGATGAAGTTTTTGAAACTGATGTTACTGGTACAACTGAAACAACTGAAGACACAAACGATTTGAACGCTCTTCCTGACTTTGATTCAGGCGATGAAAACTTTGAAGAAGAAACAAATTCTGAAAGTTCAAATATAACCGATGTTGCTTTACCAGATTTAGAAGATGACAGCGATTTAGCAGATGAAAGCGACACATTTGCAATGCCGGATTTTAATGATGAAGAAACAGGTGAAACTGAAAATGCTGTTGACCCGGAAACTGCTGTTGAAGAGCCAAACGAAACTGAAGCTTATGGAATTGACGGCGTTTTCGATGAAGATTTTGGAGAGCCAGATTTGAGTACAGAAAACGAAGAAGAAGTAACACCAGAAGTAAAGGATCCTACATTCCAGCCAAGTAACAGCATGTTCTCTGATTTGTACGATAAAGAAACACTGGAAGGCGAATCATCAAGTTACGATGAAGAATACGATGAAGTAAAGAAGAAGACAAAAGCTCCTGTAATTATCTGCATAATCTGTGCAATCATTTGTGTTATTGCAGCTTTATTGGTTCTGTTTGTAATTCCTTCTAAGATAAATCTTCTGGCAAAATTCAAAAAGCCAAAGACTGTGGTAGAAAAGCCTGTCGTAGAAGAAACAGAGGAAGAGCCTGAAGAAGAAACTGAAGCCGAAGAAGAAACAGTTGAAATAGAAGAAGAGGCTGTTGAAGAAGAAGAGCTTCCTGAGCCGGAGAATGAACTTGCAGCAATTGAAGATGAAATTGTTGTTGCCGATATGCCTGAAGCTGTAGTGCCTGAAGAACCTGCAAAAACTGATGAAGTAATTGAAGACATCAAATACAAAATCATCTGGGGCGACACCTTATGGGATATTTCTAACGCTTACTATAAGAATCCGTGGCGATATAAAGCTCTGGCAAAATACAATAACATTAAAAATCCTGATCATATTATTGCAGGAACCTGGATTTTAATACCGGCTGAATAATTTTATAAACGATGAAATTTGTACTCAAAAAATTTGCCTGCGTTTTATACAGTTTATTTTTCTTTTCTGTAATTGTAAGTTGTGCCCCGTCATCTTCTTTGCAAAAAAAATACGGGGATAATTACTATTACTTTATTGCACTCCAGAAAATCCGCCAGGGAAATGAAGCAGAAGCTGTTTCGTTTTTAAATAAAGCTATAAAAAAAAGTTCACCGCTTCTTGCCCGAAAAGCTTTGGAAAAAAAATGCAGCCTTGGTTCTGTATCTGAAAAGCTTAAGACCTGCGAAAAACTATACACACGATTTAATGATAACGCTTCTTTAACAACTTACTGTAATGAGCTTCTAAAGTACAATGAGTATTCAAAAATAATCGAACTGACAAAAAATGTTTCTTATGAAAGTGAAAATGATTTTCCAAATGAACTTTTATATACCCGCTTAGTTTCTCTTTATAAAAAAAGTGATTCTTCGTTTAACAGAGAGTTTTTTAAATGGAGCACACAGAAAACTTTTTCGTCATATCACATTTTATTGTGCAGTCAGATTGAAATCCCGGAAAACTGTATAGAGCTGATTGATTTCAGGACAAATATTTACAACAGAAATTATTTAAAAGCCTTTGATTCCGTAAAAAATATTTTAGAAAACACACAGTATATTTCACCGCAAATTTTAAGCGAAGCAGGAAAAGCACTTTTATACGGCTCAAAAAATTATTATGAAAACGCCCTGTACCTGGAAAAGCTGAATGTTTCACCAGAAGATAAAGACTGCTCTTTTTACAAAGAATTTTATACCGGTCGCTTATACAGCAAATGCAATTCCTATCCTACTAAAACAACTAATTCCTTTATCAGGGCAATGAACTCTTCTTCAAGCAAAGAAAAGTACGACAATGCCTTATGGTACTATTTAAATGAAGTACAGAAAAAATCCATTAAAGACACATTTACTGCAATAGAAAGGTTTAAATCCAAATGGCACAACAGCGCTTACTTCGATGACATTTTCAACACTCTCTGCGTTACTTTATTAAACGAACATAAATACAAGGATTTTTACTTAATCACTAAAAGCATAAAAGGATTTTGCAGCGAAGAAACTTATTCAAAATTCGCATACATCACTGCGCGCTTAATTCAATTGCAGTTTTTAACCGACCGCAATTTTGAAGAAGACATAGATTTAGATGAAGCTTCTGTTTCATTACTAAAAGACTGCCTCTCACCTTCTTCATCGCTTTATTACAAGCTTTTAGCCGCTTACAATTTACAATACAGTGATGAAAAGATTTACGAATTAATCTGCAAAAAAAATTATGACAAATCTGGCAGTGGTGAAAGTATTCCATCTGCCCCGGATTTTTCACAGGAAAATTATTTACTAGGGCTTGCAGATTTTGGCTTTGCAGAAATTTTATACGATGAATGGAAAAAAACTCCTTCTTCTTCGATTTCACTTGAAACAGCCACAAAGCTTTCTTCTTTCCTGAATAAGTGCGGGCAGGAAAATAATATTTACTATTCACAGAGCTTACGAATCGCTTCGAAAAAATTTTACGCAATGGAAACAGATTCTTCTGCTAAGTTTTTAAATCTGGTTTTCCCAAACTGCTTTAAAGACGATATAGAATCAATGTGCCGCGAGTTTAATACTCCGTCTTATCTTTTCTATGCACTTGTCAGAAGTGAAAGTTTTTTTGACACACAAATTGAAAGCCATGCAGGAGCTGTAGGTTTAACTCAGCTTATGAGTACCACCGCTTCCGATGTTGCAAAAAAATTAAAGGTAAGCGAATACGATTTAAAAGATTACAAAACGAATTTACGGTTTGGCTGTTATTATCTGGAAGAACTAAGACGCAGACTGGACTATCAGTCTCTACTGGCACTTTTTGCCTATAACGCAGGTCCTTCCCGAGTTAGAGCCTGGGTTAAAAGTGCAAAGATTGAATTTGGCAAAAATGATTTACCGCAGGATTTATTCTTAGAAGCACTGCCCTATGAAGAAACCCGCGAATACGGCCGCAAGGTTTTAAGTGCTGCGTGTTTGTACGGAGCTTTGTACTATTCAAAATCATTCTCAGAAGTTATAGAAGAAATCATTCAATTGAGATAATATCTTCCTATATTTTTATAAAGAAGGGAAAATATGTCAGATCCATTTGCACAAGTACTTCCCCAGGCAATGCATTTTTCGCATTTACAGGGGACTCAGTTCGTTCTTTTGCTTGGTATTGTTATGTTTTGCGGGGCCATTGGCGGCCGTCTTTTCCAGAAGCTTCATATTCCGCAAGTTGTCGGTTACATCGTTATAGGAATAATCATTGGTTCATCAGGTTTACAAATTCTGCGTCCTGAAACTATTGCAGCATTAAATCCGATTAATACAATTTCACTTTCACTAATCGGGTTTTTAATTGGTGCCGAACTAAAGCTTGGTGTTATTAAAAAATACGGAAAGCAATTCTTAGGCATTTTATTGGGTGAATCGATTACTCCATTTTTCATCGTAGGATTTTTCGTAACAGTCGTAATGTATCTGTTTACAAAGAACATAAAAGTTTCTTTGGCTTATGGTCTTGTCCTGGGCGCAATCTGTTCCGCAACTGCTCCTGCTGCAACAACAGATGTATTAAAGGAATACAGAACAAGAGGTCCTTTAACAACAACAGTTCTAGGAATCGTTGCAATGGATGATGCTGTAGCTTTAATTCTATACGCAATCGCTTCTTCTATTACTGCTACTTTACTGGGTGGAAAAACAGTTTCTTTTGGATTACAAATTTTAAATATACTAAAAGACATTTTCGGTTCCATTTTAGTCGGCAGCGTCTTCGGCGCGCTCATCACTTTTGTAATTAAAAACTTGATGCAGGATTCAGGAAGAGTTTTAACTTTTGCATTGGGCGGACTTTTTCTTTCAACAGGTGTCTGCACTTTACTGAATCTGGACAACATACTTGCTGCAATGTCAGTGGGATTTTTTATGGTGAACTTTGCTCCAAGTAAAACACGCTCAGTCTTTTCTTTAGTCGATAAATTTACCCCGCCGATTTATGTACTGTTTTTTGTGCTTGTCGGTGCCAAATTAAACATCTGGGTAGTAACTCCTTTGCTGGGTCTAATAGCAATAATTTATGTTGCAGGAAGAAGCTTAGGAAAAACAATTGGTGCAAAACTCGGTGCCCGCATAACAAAAGCTCCTGAAACTGTACGAAAATATTTGCCGTGGTGTTTATTCAGTCAGGCGGGAGTTGCCATTGGTTTAAGTATTGCTGCCAGTAACGATTTTTCAGAAAGCATCGGCCCGCAAATCATCCTTATAATTACGGCAACAACTTTTATCGTTCAGCTCATAGGTCCTGTGTGTGTCCGCTACGGTGTAAAAAAAGCCGGAGAAGCAGGACTTGATATTACAGAAGAAGATATCCTGAAATCTACAAAAGTCGAAAATGTTACCTGGGGACAGACTAAACTTTGTTCCAGAGAAAGCACAAGCATTGTAAAGGATGTAGACAAAATCATTGATATCCTCGAAGCCTTTGAATCGCATCACAATCAGTCGTTCAGCGTAGTTTCTTCAACTGACGGAAAATTAATCGGCGTGATTACACTTGAGCATTTAAAGGAAACTCTATTGATTGGAGAACTTGCACATTCACTTCTGGCAATTGATATCATGGATAAAGTATCTGTAGTCTGTTCACCGCAGGATTATCTGCCTGATGTTTACAAGAAGTTCAGCGACTATGATACAGAAATAATTCCTATAGTTGATGAAGACAATGTTTCTTACGGCGTAATGGAAAAGTTTGCAGTAGACCATTATTTGCACACAAGGATTATTGAACTTCACCGCACAATAGAAAACCTTGGATAAAATAACTTAGGATGAAAAAAATAGGCTGTCTGAAAAAAGTATTTCACTCTTGTCAGGCAGCCCTTTTATTTTACATTTGAATTAGTCGAGAGTTAAATCGCCTTCCTTAATCCATTCAATCTTTCTGAACAGCAAACCGAAAGCCCAGGTTAAAAGTGCTGGCAGAACAATTGAAATCATAAGCAGGCCAAACCAGTCCCAGAAGGAAGGAGAAATTGCTGCAGCTCCGTGCGAAACTGCAACTGCCGAAGGTTCAAACCATCCGGTAATTACACCAATCGGGCCTACCATTCCACAAGTTCCCATTCCGGAAGAAACTGCGGCACCATTCATTTCAAGCTTAAAAAGACAGGTTGCAAGCGGGCCGGTAATAATCGAAGTCAGGCAAGGCGGAATCCAGATCTTTGGGTTTTTAACGATATTCGGCATCTGAAGCATACTCGTTCCAAGTCCCTGTGAAAGCAAGCCAGACACTTTGTTTTCTCTGTAGCTCATTACGGCAAAACCAACCATCTGTGCACAACAGCCTG
>JAEELR010000237.1 GCA_016282835.1 Treponema sp.
ATTAAATAAACTTGAAGAATTAGATTTTGCAAAAAGACTGCTTGCAAATACAGCCAAAGTAAGGGAAACAAGAACAATTTTTTTCATATTTTTCTCCTGAGAATTAATTTTTACAGCAAGTGCTGTTCTGAGAATTACTTTAAGGCGAAAAAGGAAAAATGTAATTAAAGCGATAGTTGAATCTTTTAAAACTGTATTTTCCATGTTATAATTACCACATGGAACTAATAATAAAATACGAAGATAGTTATGAACCCGCTATAGATGATTTTTGCAAACAATATGATACACGGTTTTATTTTATAAAAAGAATTCCATATGGTGTTGAAATTTACAAGAGAGATAATTTTCAAGATATCTTGTTAGGAGAATTAGAAAAAGAAGAAAGTTTCTGGGATTGTCTTGAAATATGGATTTCAGATAATGCAATACCGTTAGTTTTAAGAGAATCTACTCCCTTTTATGGATTAAATGAAGAAGATCAAGAATACTATGAATTAATAAAAAATCTTTCAGGAGAAAAACATTTCTTCCAGAATGAATTAGCTAGTTTAATGAGCGCAAAATGTATTACTAAAGAACCAGAATTATACAAATCGGTAGGTATGAGCTGCCAACTTTTTAAAAAGATAATGAAGGGCAAAGAAGGATATGTTCCAGATAAGGAAACTGTTTTCAAGTTATGCATTGCCTTACATTTGACAGTTGAAGAATCTGATAAATTATTATCCTATGCAGGTTATAGTTTTAACCCAGATTCCAAGAAAGATATTATTGTTAAATATTTTATTAAGGAAAAGAAATTCGATAAATCTGCTCAAATGAAAATTGATGAGTTTTTAGACCGTTATAATGAAAAACCTCTTTTTTCTAGTCTTTAATATTTTTTCGTGTTATTAAACGCAGCGTTTAACTTTAAAGTCGCTGTTGAATCTACACTTACCTTGTAAATGAAACAAAACGCAGGTAAGTATTCTGAATCACTACATTGAAGAAAACAAAATTGCTATTCACCCTGTAATAAACCTGGTTAAAACTGGTCAGAACATTAAAACAATGAGAGAAGAAAAAGGTATGTCTGTACAAAAACTTGCAGACTTTATGGAGTTCGAGGCTGTACAGGCAGTTTACAACTGGCAGACCGGAAAAACCTTACCATCTATCGAAAATCTGAAAATCTTGAGTGAACTTTTCAACAAACCAATGGATGAAATTCTGATTTTTGAATAAGAGTTCTTTTATTTATATTTTTTAGTTGAGGTTAAAATGAATAAATTCGAACAGAGAAGAAAAAAACTCTTTAGAACGTGCAAAAAAAATGATTGAAGAAAATGACGGGATTTTAATAAACGAAGAACTTAGAAATGATAAAAAAGTACATTTACAAAAAGTATGGCAAGTTGGAGGTTCCGGGCCTGAAGGAACTAATTACAGAATACACTACTCTTGCTAAAAACATACTTAATTCCGGAACTGAGAATCCGGAAATGGATGAAGAAACCAGAGAGTATTTTAAGAACAAAAGCAGGGAATTTACAAAACTGATTCAAAGAAAACTTCCAAAAAGATACAGAATTATCCCTGATGCAGAATGGGAAAATTTTCTTTGATTCAATTAACGCTTTAATTACAGGCTCTATTTTTTGCAATAAGATTTTTTTATAGAAATATAACTGGTTGTTAGGTAAAGACAAGCTAAAAATTGCTGTCGCAATTTTCTTAACACTTTCCTATCAATCAGGAAACAGCACAGCTGTTTCTCTCAGGAGGAAAATAAAATGGAATACAAATCAAAATTATTAGAACGAGTAGCTAAGCACTTACAAGTACTCAAAATGAAATTTTCATACGACAACGAAAATAACTGTCTTGTTCTCGAAGAACAACCTTTTGTCATTATTGATTATGAAAATCCAATGACCTCTTATCAAGATAAAGAAATCTTAGTAGCTTTTATTCATGGCAAGATATATACATTAGACTCCAAGGAAAGTAAAAAAGTTGTTTGTTTTCTTTATTGTAAAGACTGCAACAAAATCTATATACAAGTCGTAGATTCTCCAAAAAAAGAATTAATTTGCCCGTACTGTAAAAAGTCCTCAGCTTCTTCAATAATTGAAACAGATAGAATGCCTTATTGGTTTAATAAAAATAGAACAAAAGAAGAAGAAGTATATTCGGAAGAAAGCCTGCTTAATGAAAGTCTAATCGAATCACGTCTTGACTTATATGACGATAAAACTCGGGATCTTTTGGAGAAAGTATTCAACAAGCTCACAGGTGCTCCAAAATATCTGGTCGCTGATGAAGAAACAATTGAAAAGATAAAGTCGCTCGAAACGGTATATCCCAATATGAAAGAAGTAATCGACTATATTGTTTTAAACTGTAAAGCTTCACCGTTAAGAACTAACAACGATATTTCTTTCAAACCAATTGTACTCGTAGGCGGTCCGGGCTGCGGAAAATCTTCCTTCTGTTCTGATTTGTGCAGGATAATAATGGGAAAACCTCCGCTGAAAATTGATCTTGGAAACAGTGTTGCAAATTTTACTCTTTCAGGAACTGCCCCGGAATTTAAAAATAGCCGTCATGGATTAATTATCGAATCAATGTTTTCTGGAGAAGACAATCATCCGTTAAAGAATCCAATCATACAATTTGATGAACTGGACAAAATCAAAAAAAACGATTCTTTCAGTATTGAATCAATTTTCTACTCAATCCTGGAAAAAGCCAATTCCAGGAGCTTCTATGATAATTACATAGGTATGAACATTGACGCTTCCGGCATCAATTACATCTTTACCGCAAACTCTCTTGATAATATCTCAAGCCCAATAATTAACCGCCTGAAGATTTTCAAGATTGATGATTATACTCATGAACAATTGGTAGAAAATGTAACCGGCAGCATTTACAGCAAGTGGCTAGAAAACGAAAAAATGGTAAGAGAATATCTGCCAGAAGTTCTTTCCACTGAAATCAAAGAAAAAATCATACGCTACAGTAACGATGACCCGCGAAGCATTGAAGACTCAATCATCAGGGTTCTAAACGAAACACTCACCATTGACCCGGAATCAGAGCATCCTATAGCACTTTTTTCTCAACTGGAACTCGAACTAGGCTGGAAAAAATTTCGCGGCAAAAAAAGAGCAGCTACAAAGAAAACGCAGGAAGAAAGCATATTCGATCCCATAAAATATTTAGAACAATTCCCTGATTTCTAGCTGCATCTAAAATACTACGATGGCTACCGTGCCTGACTATTCCTGCAAACCTTTCTGGAGTTCCTTAACTTCTTCAAGCGTAATTCCAGTATCTTCAGCAATTTCTTCAACGGTAAGCCTGCCACGTTTCAGCATGTTAAGTGCAACTTCTTTTTTTCCTTCGTCATAGGCTTCTTCGGCGGAAACTTTTTTGTCTATTTCATAATCATAATTGGCTATTAACAAATTATTTACCTCCGTGCTCTTTCGTTTCAGGTATTCACTTAGAATATCATTTTTTATGCAGTAAGAAATTGCTTCTGTTATAGGATTTGCAGAATCATTTTCCTTAAAGCTTCTGACAGTTTCTACAAACTCGCAGTACTGTTTTAAAATATCACACTTATCCAGGAGCGTCAAAGGTTTTTCCGGATGCGGATCTGCTATGTTGTAAACATCAACCGTAAGCTCTAACTGAGGTTTTGATTGCTGCTGAATGTATGCATCTGAAAGGCGGAGAGTTTTAAATTCTGGGTAAGGGGCTGTTCCGTTGTAGAAGACATAAAACTCCGGAGTGGGAATTGAAACCAGCTTCTTCTTATAGCGGC
>JAEELR010000238.1 GCA_016282835.1 Treponema sp.
TCAATAAAGGTTGGTTCTGGAGTCCATTCAATGCCTGTATTCCAAGCGATTCTATTTTTTGAATTAAAATTCAATTTAACCAAATCGTTTACAGCCAAGTCATCTACAAGCAAATCTGTCTTAATTGAAAGAGAAGGAACTGGAATAATCTTAAAACGCGCTCCCATCATAATACTATCTGCAAAACCGCTGAAACTCTGGGCAGTCATGTATGGAACTGGCAAAAGGTATGAGAAATCAAACCTCTTCCCATAAACCGAAGTCTCGTAAAATGCACATGAGAGCCAATCAAATGGCGTTAATTCTATCGCATGAAAAGCCAGATACTTTGTATCCTTTGGGTGTGTATTACGCAAACTATTTACAGTCGCTCCCAACATTGAGAACTCTTGGGTATAAGAAAGAAACTGATTGTTATACGAAAAAAGGATTATTGGGCGATGAAATGCGCCATCATTCAAGGCAACCCCTTCACTCAAGAAATCTCCATATCCGTTTCTGAATACACCGGCTTGCAAAATAATATCATTATTGCGGTATGAAAAAATATCATTAGTCTGAAGGAACATTTGCAGCGGTCCGATTTTTGCTGGATCAAATCTTCCATCGCAAGAATACTCTGAATACGAAGGGGTGAACAAACCGGCATTGAAATTGTTTCGTAATGACCAACCCACATCGTATCCAATGTTGATTGAATCCTCAAGCAAGTTTACATTGCCATTCAATCTAGGAGTAATATTCACAAGAAAACTGTTGTCAGAATCTTCGTTTTTCAGAGTTACTTCTGTATCAAGTTCAGCATTCCATATTTTGCCGGTTATTTCCTGCCAGTATTCTTCTGCAACCTGCTTGTCTGCTTCTGACCCTGTTTGAATTACAGTTTGAAGGATTTCTTTTATATTTGAAGCCGGATAAGGACGCATCACGGGAACAGATTTTATAATTCCCCTATTCTGCCAGCTTTGCACTGATTTATAAAAATCATGCTCTGGATTCAAAGTAATCTGGGAAAAAACCATATATACAGGTATAAAAATCAAGATAATCAAAAACAATGCTTTTTTCATCATAAACTCCTTTGCTATTACAATCTTAAACAATTAAAACAGTTTATATTCAAACCCGATTCCAAATTCAAACCCACTGTCAAAATTGTTTTGAATGTTTTTATTGTTAAAGATAAAAGTAAATACTGTCTGGAAAAAGACCTTCATATTCTCTTTTATCATATATTGTCCAGTGATATTAAACTGATTAGTGTATTCTTTTATACCAGACATCCACATATTGCGGCTTCTTTTGACAGCGGCCTTGCGTCCAGCATCCGTTGTGGCATCCATATACTGTGCATAAGGATAGTAAAGATAAACCGATTCATCTTCACCGTCCTCATTTTGGCGTGTACTTTTTACAAAAAGAGATGTTCCATTTTCTCCTTTTATTTTGAACATATATCCTGCAGAAACCGTAAAATTCTTTACAGATTGGAACTCTGCCTGATACATAACTGCGAAACAATCAGGGCCGAACGGACTTCCCATCCAGGTATAAACTTTTTCACCACTAATTTCTTCTGTACGAGCACGGAGAAAGCTCCAGTCCGGCGACTGCTTTACATATAAGAAAGGCGAAGTATAGCTTACTTCCAGAGTATTTTTAAGTCGTGAACCACTATCAAAAGGAAGCAAGTATTCTACACCAAGCTGACCGCCTAACGAATCTGGATAAGCATAATCCCATTCGTGATGCTCCCATCCCGGATCCATAATTTCATTCTGAGAATAGTATGCATAAATCCGGAGATTAGGAGTCGGTATATATTCAGCATTGAAACACAAGTATGCACCGAAATGACCTTCTGCATAATATCTACGTTCCAAATTTGTAAGAGAATAGTCTTTCCAACCAATAAAACTATGATTTATAAACAGAGGATTCATAAAACGCAATTCAAACGGAGCATTTAACAAAGTTCCCTCTATAGCTCCAAATTTGAAATTATCAAATGGGCGGAAATTTATTTGGTGAAAATATATATATTTGGAAGATTGAACCTGAATTACATCTAAGTTGTATTTTATAAACCGTGTAAAAATATTCAGCTGCGCATAAAAATCTGTTTCAAAAGTTTTGTTGTAGATAATACTACCTAAAAGAGTATTACCTATGGTCAGTCCTTCTTTTCCAACATTAAAGTTTACTCCCCAGTTTTCGCCTGTTATTCCTGCAGAACCATAAGCAAAACGAGGCATCAACACTTCCATTTGCTCAAATGCGTATGGAATATTTGTAAAACTCGAAGCTTTTTGCGACGCAGCATGGTTTTTTCCAATGAATGGATCTGTTTGAATTGTGAAATAATTCGAAAGTCCAAAAATAATCGGAAACGTAATGAACCGGTCGTTCATTGCATAATTGAAGGAGAAAGGAATATCTGGATTTGTCTTATAAAATAATTCAGTATTAACCTTAGGATTTACATACAGTCTTACATCAGGCTGCTTTATAAAATTGTCATCCTTATTGAGGAAATCGTTTATTTTTGTGTAAAGAAGCTTTCCAGACACAGAAAGCGTGTCATAATCTATTTCAGAAAAATAGAATTTTATTTCTCCAATTGACATAGGTTGTACATCAATAAACGGAGATTTTTTTGCTTCGGAACAAAGCGCATAAAGATCATTATAAATCCAATGCCCAGCCTGCAAAAGCTGCGTGTCATTACAAGTATTGGAATAAGCTTTCAATCCGAGAATCAAAAGCAAACAACAAATAATACTCTTTTTCATAAGCACAATTTACCATTTAACAATAAAAGTTGCCATAGGTCAAAAATTAAACAGTTCAAATCCCCGAATCAGACACTTTTTCACACAGTTTTAGTGCCTCTGAAATTACAACATGCATATCATAGTATTTATACTGTCCGAGCCGGCCTCCGAAAATAACATCTGGTTCACTAGCAGCTAGCTCAGCATATTTTTTGTACAGAATATTGTTGGCTTCGTTATTAATCGGATAATACGGTTCTTTTTCAGCAGTCCATTTATCAGAGTATTCGCGTGATATAACAGTTTTTGACTGCGTACCGAATTCAAAATGCTTGTGTTCTATTATACGTGTATATGGCACTTCGTATTCAGTATAATTAACGACTGCATTTCCCTGAAAGTTGTCAGTATCAAGTATTTCAGTTTCAAAACGCACTGAACGATATTCAAGCTGTCCGAATCTATAGTTGTAGAATTTATCGACAGGACCAGTAAAAATGATTTTTTTTGCAATGTTTTCCAGTTCAGAACGATTATTAAAAAAATCACAGTTCAAGCAAACTTCTATATTCGGATTTGCAAGCATTTTTTCAACAATCTGAGTATAACCGCCAATCGGAATTCCTTGGTATAAATCATTAAAATAATTGTTGTCGTAGGTAAAACGAACAGGAAGTCTCTTAATGATAAAAGGAGGCAGCTCCGTTGCTTTCATGCCCCACTGCTTTTCTGTATAACCTTTGACAAGTTTTTCATAAATTGTTTTTCCCACAAGCTTGATTGCCTGTTCTTCAAGATTTTTGGGTTCCAGGATTTTGACATCAGCAAGCTCTTCGGCGATTTTAGTCTTAGCTTCATCTGGAGTAAAAACACCCCACAACTTGTTGAAAGTATTCATATTAAACGGAAGATTATAAACTTCGTTTTTATACCGTGCGACTGGACTGTTCGTATAACGATTGAATTCTGCGAATTGATTTATATAATCCCATATTTTTTTATCACTTGTATGAAAAATATGAGCACCGTATTTATGAACGTTAATTCCTTCCATCTTCTCTGTATATATATTTCCACCGATATGAGGACGCTTTTCTATTACAAGGCATTTTTTTCCTTTGAGAGCTTCTTCGTGCGCAAAAACAGACCCAAACAAACCAGAACCGACAATAAGAAAATCGTATTTCATGTTAACTCCTTAAAAGCTTTTTTCATAACGTTTCCCTGTGAACTTTGCAATAAGAAA
>JAEELR010000239.1 GCA_016282835.1 Treponema sp.
ATGCCATATTCACCTCTAAAAATTAGTTACCTAGATTATCGGAAATAAGCATTAAAGAATTTAGAAAATCTGCTGCAGGTTTACATAAAATATTCTGTCATCCTGAAGAAGCTGCCAGTCATCCTGAACTCGCAACAACCTGTCATCCTGAACTTGTTTCAGGATCTCTTCATACAGATCTTGAAAGAAATTCAGCATGACGGTTATTCATAATTTACTTGAAATAAAATGGAATTAAGGTAAAATAAAGGTATAGAGGAGGATGTATGAAAAAGATTAAATGGACCTGGAAGAAAATACTTGTAACAACTGCTACCGTTTTAGGAATTGGAACTTTGGTTTCCTGCTATGGAATGCCAAATAATGATGATTATAAATATAGATGGGCTGAAAAAGGCGTTAGAATCGATTATCAAACTACAATTAAAAACTTTGGTGCATTACAGGAAATAAGGTATTATCCAAATTATGATGATGATTATAAATATCTGCTTGTCTTTGAAGATGTTTATTACTTTATTACAGAAGAACAATTTAAATCTGACTGGAGCAATACCGGAAAAAAAGTTATAACCTGCAATTATTAGAACTATAGAATAACAGGATATATATAGTTCAGAGTAACGCTTTCGGAATCCGTATGTGCAGGGACTGACAGCTGCTGAAGTAAATTCTGCATGACACAAAAATGTTTCTATTGACAGAAACATAAAAAGGCACTAATATAACATCATATAAAAAATGCCAGGAGGTTATATTATGGCAGATAAAGAAATTCCTTACAAAATTTACCTTTCAGAAGACGAGTTGCCAACTGACTGGTACAATGTTCGTGCAGATATGAAAAATAAACCTGCACCATTACTGAATCCTGCAACTCACCAGCCAATGAAATTTGCAGATTTACAGCCTGTTTTTTGCGATGAATTAATTAAACAGGAATTAAATGATACTGATCCATATATCCCTATTCCAAAAGAAATCCGTGACTTTTATAAAATGTACAGACCTTCTCCTTTAATCCGTGCATATTATCTGGAAAGAAAGCTTGGAACCCCGGCTCACATTTATTATAAGTTTGAAGGAAACAATACAAGCGGAAGTCATAAATTGAATTCTGCTATTGCACAGGCTTATTATGCTAAGAAACAGGGCTTGAAAGGCGTTACAACTGAAACTGGTGCCGGACAGTGGGGAACCGCTTTGTCTATGGCTTGTTCTTACTTTGACTTGGACTGCCAGGTATATATGGTAAAATGTTCCTATGAGCAGAAGCCATTCCGCCGTGAAGTAATGAGAACTTACGGTGCAAAAATCACTCCTTCTCCTTCTGATACAACTGAAGTAGGAAGAAAGATTAATGCAGAATTCCCTGGAACTACAGGAAGCTTGGGCTGTGCTATTTCTGAAGCTGTTGAAGCTGCAACAAAACAGGAAGGATACCGCTATGTTTTAGGAAGCGTTCTTTCTCAGGTACTGCTTCATCAGACTGTAATTGGTCTTGAAACAATGACTGCATTGGATAAGTACGGAATTAAACCTGATATGATTATTGGATGTGCTGGTGGCGGTTCAAATTTAGGCGGATTGATTTCTCCATTTATGGGCCGAAAGCTTCGCGGTGAAAGTGACTGCCGCTTTATTGCTGTAGAACCTGCAAGCTGTCCAAGTTTAACCCGCGGTAAATATGTATACGATTTCTGCGATACAGGTCATGTTTGTCCTCTGGCAAAAATGTACACTTTGGGTTCTGAATTTATTCCTTCTGCAAATCATGCCGGCGGCTTAAGATATCACGGAATGAGTTCAATTCTTTCTCAGCTGTATGATGATAAACTTATTGAAGCACGTGCTGTTGAACAGACTTCTGTATTTAAGGCTGCACAGGAATTTGCCCGCGTAGAAGGAATTTTACCTGCTCCTGAAAGCAGTCACGCAATTAAAGTTGCTATGGATGAAGCTTTGAAATGCAAGGAAACTGGTGAAGCTAAGAACATCGTATTTGGTTTGACTGGAACCGGTTACTTTGATATGTATGCTTACAAGGCATTTAATGATGGAACAATGGGCGACTATATTCCAACTGATGAAGATTTAAAACGGGCATTCGACACAATTCCTAAGTTTTAATTTGGTGAAGAATACAGGGGCCTACGCCTGATGCGGAAGGCGAGCGAAGCGAGTTCGGAAAACTTTTCTCAAAAGTTTTCCGAACGGAGGGCGTAAGACCCGGAGCCTGTAGCAGCAGGGCCAGGAATAAAGTGTTTTCTTTGCGTAAAAATGATTCGTCTGCTCAGAAATTCCGTCCAAAAAAAATAAAATTTGACTTCCATATTAACCTATGTTATTCTTGAAACAGTTAAATTATAAAAATTTAATACAACACAAAAATATATATTACTTTTAAGGAAATAAGCCATGCAATTTTTTGATACTCACGCCCATATAGGGTTGATATATGACAGCCCTATTGAACAGTTTAGAGTTATACAGCAAGCAAAACAAGCTGGTGTAACAAGAATAATCAGCATAAATAATAATATCCACGACTTTAAGAAAGAATATAAAATCCTTGAATCGCAAAAGGGAATTTATCACGCTGTAGGAGTTGGACCTTCTGAAGTTACTGCTCCCGGCAAAGACTGGATGCAGATTATTGATGAAAGTGTAAAGCTTCCTAATGTTGTTGCAATTGGTGAAACTGGTCTCGACTTTTTTAAGAAATACGGGGATGCTCACTCTCAGATAGAACTTTTTATTGCACAGCTGGATCTTGCGCAGAAATACAATCTCCCTGTAATCATTCACAATCGTGATGCGGGTAAAGAAATTTTTGAAATCCTTCTGGACAGAATTCCTTCGCGCGGTGCAATTTTCCACTGCTACAGTGAAGATGCTGATTATGCAAAGCGATGCCTTGATGCAGGTCTTAATGTGTATTTTTCTTTTGCAGGAAATTTAACCTACAGAAATGCGAGAAACCTGCACGAGACAGTTTTGAATGTGCCTTTGGATCGTGTTCTTATTGAAACAGAAAGTCCGTTTATGATTCCTTCTGAATATCGAGAAAGAAAACGA
>JAEELR010000240.1 GCA_016282835.1 Treponema sp.
AAATTCAGTTTTTACAAATCTTACGCATGTGAAGTCCTATTCTTATACACAATATCCTTGCGATATGTATATTGATGTTTTTTCTATGGCAGAAAGTTATGCGGGGGCGTCAAATCCTGCTTTAGCTGAAAAAGCCGCAAATCTTATAGAAAGTCTGAATGAATCTTATATCAAAAGTAATAATGAAAAGCCTGAAATTGGAATTCATTTTATTTCCAAAACTGCATTAAATACTTATTCAACATCACATTCTATGGACTATTTACGGAATGAAAACATACAGGGGCAATGCTCCTTTATAAAGGAAAGCAGATGGTGGGTTCCGGAGGGTAATTCCTCTTCCGGAAGTTTATTGGACAAACTCTTTTATACAACTTATTAAAACTATCAGGAGGAGATATGAAAAAACGATTATTTGTTATTGGAATTATTTTGCTTTTAGCCGGAAACTTCTTTGTGTCAGCTATAACTTATGAACAGATGATGTATGGCGACCAGGCCTGGCATTCAAATAATGAAGAAGAAACTCCGGGTTCCGGACCTCAATCAACCTTCGATAGAAGTACTTATATAAAACAGGCTGCTGAATCTTCGGAAAAGAATTTAAATGAATTAAAAAAGAATGCCTCAAATATAAAAGCTGGCGAAGATCCAACAGAAACTATTACAAATGCCAGAAATAAAGCTGCAGCTGCAGATCAGCAGAAAAAATCTGATTCTTCAGATAAAGCGACAAATCAAAAGAACAGTAAAGATAAAAAAGATTCAGAAAATTCTGATTCCTCCGGTGATCCTGTTCGTATAACAAATGGAATTTATGAGCAGAACGAAAGTGATTTTTCTGTGCCAGGGTTTTCTGTAATCAGAAAATATGAATCAGATAATAATATTGTTTCGAGTTTTGGTTATGGATGGGTTTTTAATCTTGATGAAAGAATTATTCTTGGAAATGACCCTGCTGCCAGAGAGACTGTTAAAAATCAGGAAGAATATGTTTCCGCTCTGGCTGAAATTATAAGAGATCTCGAAAATCAGCTTGCACAGGATTATTGTGTTACCAGTATTTATAATGCACAGGCAGAAATACTGCTTAAAATTTCCTTTTGTAATCAGTTCCTGCATGAAAGTTTAATTATAAAAGATGACCTTGAACGGCTGGATTCTGAATCTACGGAATATGAAATCAATAAAACTGTAAAAGATTTAATAGATCAAAATGAGGAACTTTTGGAATCTCTGGTAAATACAATTAATCTTCTTATGCTTCAGTATGCAGGCGTAGAAGAAAATGTGAAATTTATTGAAAGTCTGAAAGAAAAACAGGAGGCAGAGGCGGCTAAGCTTTCTGAGATAAATACTGAAGGTGAAAATTATAATCAGATAAAGAAGCGTAATTCAAAAGTTATGTTTACCGGAATGCAGCCATTTTATGAAAATACTGGTCTGGATACAATTACCCTTATAGATTCAAACGGCTACCCGCATATTTTTTATAAGGAAAATGAAAACTGGAAGAATGCTGATGAAAAAAAATATATCAGATGTGAAAAAAATGGAGAGGGTTTTATTGTCTTTGAAGCAAATGGCATTGTTAAACATTTTGATGAGTCTGGTTTTATTGTAAAAATTTGTGACAGAAATTCGAATGAAACAAATATTGTTCGTGATGAAAATGAAAAAATAAAATATGCTGCTACTGCTTTTGGAGAGGTTTTTGATTTTTCCTACAGCGGGAATTTTATTTCTAAAATAGTAAATAGAAGGGCACCTGAGCAGAATGTAATCTATTCTTATAATGGAAACAAACTTGTGTCAGTAAAGGATTGTGATGGTGATGCGGTCACTATAAATTATGACGAAAACAACCGCATGACTAAGTTGAACAAATGTGATGGCAGCTGCGTTCTTTTTTCTTATGAAGAACAGGATGCGACGGGAAGAGTCTTTGCAACTTCTACAACTAACGAAGAAGGTTTTGCAGAGCATTTTATTTATGATAGAAGCGGAAAACGAACTGATTATATTGATCATGATGGAAATAAGACTTCCTACTGGTTTGATGATAAACATAGAACAATCCGTGAAGAAGGTTCAGACGGAAGTGTTATAATGAACCGCTATGATTCTGATGATAATCTTTATGAAAAAGAGGAGAACGGAAATTTAATCAGATATACTTATGACCAGAAAGGTAATAAGCTTTCTGCGCTTTATAATGATGGCTCGATGGAATTGTGGACTTATGACACTTTCAATCTTGAAACTTCATATAAAGATCGTGATGGGGTTCTTTACGAATACCTTCGGGATAACAAAGGTAATCTTATTGAATTCAAAAAAGGTGGAAGAACAGTATTTACTCAAGTTTTTGATTCACGGGGACTTGTTACAAGGTATATTCAGAATGGGGGAAGCCAGATTGTTTGTGATTATGTATATGACAATTACGGGAATCTGATAGAAGAGCTTGTTGCAGATAAAAAAACAAAATATGAATATGATTCACAAAATCGTATTACAAAAATCAAAGTAAATGGAAAACTTATCAGTAGTTATAAATATGAA
>JAEELR010000241.1 GCA_016282835.1 Treponema sp.
AAATTGTTTTGCTTTTGTAAAGATCTGGTCCTTTCTATGAATTCCTGGTAAGCTGCATATATGAAAAGTTCTCAGTTTATTGCCAATAAGGAAGATTATAACTTTTTTGATAGCTTAAAATCTAATTTGTATAATTGTTCAGAGTTTAAAATGAGTGTTGCCTTTATATCATGGGGTGGTATTCAGAATTTTTTTCCTATTTTTGAACAATTAGAGAAAAAAAATATAAAAGGTCAGATTCTTACTACTACTTATGAGGACTTTACAAAACCAGAAGTTTTACAAAAAATCCATTCATATAAAAATCTTGAATTAAAAATATATGTTCCAAAAGATGAAAAACACGGTTTTCATACTAAAGGGTATTTGTTTCAACAGAATAATCAATGGACAATAATTGTTGGAAGTTCAAATATAACCGAAAGAGCATTAAAGACAAATCAGGAATGGAATCTTCTTCAATCAGAACAGTGTCATGAAAATCATGAACCAGGCGAATTAACAAAGTCAGTATTAGAAGAGTTTGAGGAACTTTGGAACAGTCCGTTTGCTGAAAAATATAGTGATGATTTTTTGATTTCATATAGGGATTATTTAATAAAAAACAAAAAGAATCAGGATAAGATTTATGAAGCCAAAAAACATACTTTTTTTGCATATAAAAATAATAAAGATGTAGCGGAAGATGTTATAAAGCCAAATAGAATGCAAAATGAAGCTATTGTTAATCTTGCTAAGTTAAGAGAATCTGGTGTTAATAAAGCTTTAGTAGTTGCAGCAACCGGTTCTGGAAAAACATATTTGGCTGCTTTTGATGTAGCAATGCAATTTAAGCCAAAGCATATGCTCTTTATTGTTCACAGAGATACTATCCTAGAAAAGTCTTGTGAATCGTTTAAACAGATCTTATTAGAAGATAACTCGAACTTTGGATTTTATAATGGAAATGAAAAATGTCCTGATTGTAAATATGTATTTGCATCAACTAATACATTGATTCGTCATTATGAAGAGTTTGATAGAGAAGAATTTGATTACATCATCTTAGATGAAGCACATCATGCAACTGCACCAGGTAATCAGAAAATATTGAATTATTTTAAGCCAAAATTCTTATTAGGTTTGACTGCCACACCGGAAAGAATGAATGGTGATGTTTTCTCTGTTTTTGATAATCATGTCGCAGTAGAAATTCGTTTACGCGATGCCTTGAAATATGAACTTGTTTGTCCATTTAATTATTTTGCTCTTTCAGATGTTGAAGAAGTTGATTATACCAAATTAAAGAAAAAACCAGGAGAAGATGGTTACCTTGATGAAGTTGCCAGAATGCTTGCTATCGGTAGGCGTGTTGATTATGTAATAGAGAAAATAAATTATTATGGCCATGATGGTAATAAAGCAAAGGTTTTAGGTTTCTGTGCTACAGTTGAACATGCAAATTATATGGCTCAAGAATTTAATAAACGTCTTGGAAAAGGTAAGGCAGTAGCTCTTAATGGAAATGATGATGATTCTGAACGTAGACAATTCTTTATAGAAAAACTTGAAAATGACAATGATGAATTAAGTTATATATTTACGGTCAATATTTTTAATGAAGGTGTTGATATACCAACCGTTAATACAATTTTAATGCTACGTCCCACACAATCCGCAATTGTTTTTATTCAGCAATTAGGAAGAGGTTTACGTAAAGTAGAAAATAAAGAATTTCTAACTGTTCTTGATTTTGTAGGAAATTATCAAAAATCATTTCTTATGGCTGTTGCATTTAATGGCAAAGCTGGAACCAACAAACGTAAATTGCAGAAACAGGTAAAAGAAGATTTCAAAGACTTGCCAAACGCTTTTATCCATATGGACCCTATAATAAAAGAACAGATCCTCAGACAATTGGAAAAAGAACGATTTATGACAATGGTAAATATGTCTGAAGAATACTTCACTTTTAAAAGAATAAATTGTGATAATAAAGTTCCTTTTCTTACAGACTTCTTAAAACCTGGGTTAAATATAGAGCCATTAAATTTCTGCAAAATAAAAAGTCGAAAGACTCATAATCTTATTCCAAGTTATATACACTTTATTACAGAAGTCGATGCCGAAAATACAAAAGAATTAATTCAGGTATTACAAGTAAAGGAATTTGATCAATTTGTAAAATTTATTTCATCCTTTTTACCAGCAGTTAGAATAGATGAATGGTGTATATTAAATTATTTGCTTAATACAAAGAATTATTCAGCTACAACAATTGAATTGTTTGAAGAGATTCATAAATATGTTGATGTTGAACATTCAGCCAATTTAATCCATGCATGTGAAGTTTTAAGCGGATTCCATTCCAAAGATGAAACTGATAAATTTAGTAGAGCTTTCTGCTCTTTCTCAAATAATACAATAACTCTTAGCAATGATTTAATAGATCAGTTGACTTTAAATCCAAATGCTTCTTGTTTTCTTATTTGGGTGAAAGATATAATTCATTATGCACAAGTTCGATATACAGAAGAATTTGGGCGAGAAGATTATGGATATCCGTTCTTAAAGCTATATCATGGTTATACAATGAAACAACCGGCAATTGCATCTAATTATGAAAAGTCCATTAGTTCGTTTAGAGGTAGCGGGTTGCTGACTAATTGTAAACCAGATTATTTCATTTTCGTTGATTTATATAAAGATGAAAATATCAGGGAAGAAATTAACTATAAAGATAAATTTCTAACTCGAAAAGAGTTTCAGTGGCAGAGTTCGAATGACTCAATAAAAGAGAGAGGTTCTGGTTTTGAGATTATTCACAATATAGAACGAGGCAATAAGCTTCATTTATTTGTTCGTAAATATAGTGAAATAGAAAAGATACCTCAGCCATATATTTATTTAGGTCTGGTTAATACTCATCCAAAATCTGCTACAGGTGAAAAACCAATTACAATGACCTTTGCACTTGAAAACGAATTGCCTCAAGATTTATATGAGGATTTTATAACAAACGAAAAATTTATAGATACAGAGGAATAAGAATAATGAAACAAGTAACAGTAAGCGGAGCAATAATTATCCGAACAAATCCAGAGACAAACAAAAAAGAAATATTTGCAACACAGCGCGGTTACGGCGACTATAAAGATGGCTGGGAAATTCCTGGCGGAAAACTTGAAGCTGGTGAAACTCCAGAGCAGTGTATTGAACGTGAAATCCGTGAGGAGCTCGCAACAGAAGTAAAGGCAGAAAAGATTCTTGGTGTAGTTGATTATGATTATCCAAACTTCCACCTGACTATGCATTG
>JAEELR010000242.1 GCA_016282835.1 Treponema sp.
GCAGCTTAAATCTTTATACCTGCCATAGTTTCCGTCTTGTTCCGGACCTGGAAGAAAGATATATGCACCTGCTGAAAGTGAAATTTGATCTGAAAGGCTGTAACTGATTGACGGAGAAATAAAGCTGTCATAATCATTCAGACCAAGTATGGCGCTGCGGAAAAAATGCTGCTTCTGCGCGAAGAACAGTTTCTTTTATCGGTATTGCAGCATCTGCTCCAAACATTGCCATTCTTTTATATTCACCAGAAATACTAATCCCGTCTGGAAGTGATGGGGAAGGAGGAGTTGCAGCTTCAAAAGTAATTTCATTATTCAAAAAAGGCGTATCATCCCAGCCATAAAATCCATAAAGAGAAACATCAAGGGCTGAAAAATATCCTGAAAGTTTTAAACCATATTCACCGTTCCATATAGTTTTTTCCGGCTCGCTTAAACTGCTGATTGTTACAGGAAGCGTGAGAGTTGTATTCATCGCTTCTATAGGAAAATCAATACCGTCTGCTTTACCCCGGCTGTTTTCTGACGGCCAATCCGTATTCCCCAGAAGCTAGAAGTATAATCAAGCCAGAGTTCATCCAGAGACCAGCCGAAAGTGTTTGTAACTGCATCATAGGAAACAGAACCTTCTGCGAGGGCCGAGCTCTTATTATAATAAGCGTCGAGTGTTCCTGTGAAGGATGTATCTCCCAGCAGAAATTTTCCGGCTGCTGTATCTCTGTCTGTCCAGGGTGCGCCTGCTCCCCAGAGTGTTTTAAGGTTGCCTGAGAAGTTTACGTTGTTTTGTGCATAGATGGTTGCGATAAAAAATGATGTAATTGAAGCGATTAAAAATTTTTTGTTCATAATAATAAATCTCCTTAAGTTTAGAGAAATACATCTGTACCTTTTGTTGTAATGTGCGCCATAAGTGTATCTGTTGAACCGAAAATGTTTTCAAAGTGATCCTGATTCTGTTTGGTAGTTTCCCAGTCATCAAACCAGTCTTCTTCTCCATTGTCCAGCTTGAGGCGCGTAAGTCCAATACTGCAAACTACGCTTATGGCAGAATCATCAGTTGAAACAAAGAAAAAACTTCTCGAAAGCGCAAAGAAAGAATTCCTTGAAAAAGGGTTTATGGGTGCATCTCTCAGGACTAGCCATAGCTGTATCTAAAAAAGCTATAATGCTTGCAAATTCAGAAAATCACGCAGGTCTCGACATTCCTCACATGAAGGAACACATGGAACAGGAAGAGCAGTCAGTTATTGAATTCCTGGACTATATGTATGAAAACTTTGATGCATTTACACTTCTTATTACAAAGGCTGCAGGAAGTACTCATGAAAACTTTCAGGAAGAAATCTGTGATATATATACAAAAAACTGCAAGGAAACCTTTGACTGGATGTATAAACAGAAAATTGCTTCAAAGAAACTTTCTCCTATGACAATTCATTTTATGGCTTCTACAGTTATTAACGCTTACTGTGATATCATTCTTCACAATATGACAAAAAAAGCTGCCGCTGCCTATATAAAAGACATTATGGAGTTTACCCGTTACGGCAGCATGCATCTTATGGGGATTAAAGCAAACTAAAGTTTACAAAATACTTTTTATCCTGCGATATTCTGAACTACTGGTGTTCCTTTCAATTCCAGATATGCATAGCTGTAAAGAATCTCAGCAACATCGCTTAAAGGTTTTCTTACGCTAAGACCCATGTTGCGGGCAAAGCTTGAAGCTGCAAGATTTGCTTTTGGAGTCCAAAGCCTTACGTTTTCAAGATTTATGAATTCGCATTTTTCGCTGGCTGCAATTGCTTTTATATGTGCATTAATTGAAGCTATTAATTTATTTGCTTTTGGATTGTTTACGCTGACAAGAGCAATTCTGCATTTTTTGCTGCAGGTTTTTATGGTGCTGATTAAATCAAGATAATTCTTATTAAAGGTATTTGAATCATTCTGGAATGCTGAAATGTCATTATCACCAAGATGAACGATGATACCTTCTGGTTTTAGTGTGCTTACATTTTCGATAAAATATTCTTTTGCTTCTTTTATGCTAAGAGCCTGGGCACTTCTGTTGTAAAGCTCAAAGTTGAAAGAAAAAGCCTGACCAAGTTCAGTAACCGGGATTTCCTTATCCAAAGATCCACCGAGCAAAATTACCTGATTCTTTTTTGCAAGTCCGTTCAATTCTTTAAAGTTCATATTATCCTCCTTTGAAGCTTTAATAGCATTGTTTGTTTTTATTTCGAATATTTTTTGCTTTGCTGCTGCTGCATGCTTTTTGTTATCCAGCGATTTGTTTCTTATGTACACAAGCACATTTCCAAATACAATCGCAAGGTTTAAGAAGTAAACTGCAAGCACATAATTAAATTGACCATTAATTATTTTTGCTGCAATTCCAGCTACGTAGCCTGTGATTATCAAAATTATAAAAGCAAGGCTTGTTCCTTTTGCTGTTCCTGCCTTATATGCTTTGATTACATTCAGCGGCCACGAAAATCCAAAGCATACAAGCATTAAGCATTCCAATATATGGGCTAGTTCCATTTTTATCTCCTGCCGTTTTCCGGCTCTGTTTGTTTTATGGCTTTATCATAATGTCCTGTGTGTGGTGCTGCAATTTTTAGAAAGTATTTAAAGTGAAAAATCTTCCGCCACTTTTTTTACTTTCAAAAGGTTTTCTAAAGCAGCAATTGAATGTATATTATAAACATAATGAACGAGAAGTCGCCGCAGAATCTTCATAAAATTCGCCACGAAATGCAATGGAGCAATCTGGCTCTTATTATTATAGTAACTCTTCTTTTGTCGTTAGGCGGGGCTTACATAAATATTTCTGCAAACGAAAAAGCCTTTGACCAGACGCTTCAGGATACTGCAGAATTAATCTCAAAACAGTTTGAATTTACAAAAGAGCTTCCTCCCGATGAACAGATTGTTTTTCTTGATTTGATTACACAAAGTTTGAGCGACATTGACAGGATTTCAATTGTTGATAATGACTTAGTACGACTTTACCACACAGAGCATTCCCTTATCGGGAAAAAATATTCCGGAACTATTCCTGATTTTAGCGGTCATAAAGCCGGCTTTTATACAGAAGATACAACAGGACCTTCCGGGCCGCAGCATCGTGCCTACAGTCAGCTTTACGATTCAAATGGAAACCCCTGCGGATTTATTATGACAATCATGCTAAGAAAATCCATTCAAAGCGTGACCCACAGAACTGCACTGCTTTTTATAATTGTAACGCTTGCGGCAATTCTAATTGAAATTACAATTTCGCGTACAATTTCCATTCATATAAAAAAACAGTTTCTTGCTTTTGCCGAAGATCTGGAAGGAACAAAATTTCTTGTAGATTCTATGCGTGCCAATAATCATGATTTTACGAACAAGCTTCATGTTATCCTTGGTCTGCTTCAGATTGGTGAATACGAAAAGGCACAAAGCTACATTGAAAATATTTCGATTATTCAGCGTCAGACTGTCAGCTCGGTTATGAATGCAATTGATAATCCCTCGTTTGCTGCACTATTGATTGGAAAAATTGCGAGGGCCTGCGAATGCAATGTAAAGTTTGTGCTTGAAGAAAATACTCATTTTAATAACAAGGATGTTTATGTTCCGTCCGAGGCTCTTGTAACAATTACTGGAAACTTGATTGATAATGCACTTGATGCAATGAATACACCTGGGGAAATTTCTGATTCCCCGAAGGAACTTTATTTTTCTGTAATGACTGCACCCGGGAA
>JAEELR010000023.1 GCA_016282835.1 Treponema sp.
ATGTTTCCGCTCCCAGAAAAGACAGGCGCTTTCACGCGGTTGAGCGGTACAAGGTATCTGACTCACTCGCTTACGCTCGTTCGCACCGCTCAAAGTGTTCAAGCGCCTTCTGCTTTTCTTCGCGCTACAACATTTTTGAATCACTCTCAAATCCTGGTTATCGAGCTTGCACTGCATGTGGTGGTTGAGTTTGTCGGGGCAACGCCTGTCACCACGTATTTCACCACAAGTGTTTGTACCATTTCAGGTGGTTTCGACTTGGCTCAACCACCTCATGTCTTTCGAATTCAACCACCGCATTCATCCCCTCATCACATCAACTACCGCATTCATCCATCATCATATCATCATCAAAAAAAATTAAATAACAAGAATTCCACTGATTAAATAAAAGTTGTATACTCAAGGGCGTTATGTCGTATTACGATTCATTTGATGTTGCCATTTGTGGCGGTGGTCATGCCGGTATAGAAGCATCTTTGGCCTGTGCCAGAATGGGTTTAAAAACAGTTTTAATTACACAGACTATAGACTCTATAGGAAGAATGAGTTGCAATCCTTCTATTGGTGGAATTGCAAAAGGAAATATTGTTCGCGAGATTGATGCCCTTGGTGGTGAAATGGGAAAGCTCATAGACAAATCTATGATTCAGTTCCGCCTGCTTAATAGAAGTCGTGGACCTGCAGTCCAGGCACCACGTTCACAGGCTGATAAACTTTTGTATTCCCAGTTAGCAAGAAAAGTTTTAGAGACTACTCCAAATCTATGCACGCTCATGGATACTGTAGTTGATGTTTTAACCTGTGAGAGTTCTAATCCTCTGCCTCATGGTTCAGATTCTTCTCAGGAGCTTGGTTCAATTCCCGGTGAAAACAGAGGCTCTTCAAATGCACAGTATTTTTCTTCTGCTGCTAAAAGCGGAATGAGACAGAAAGTTATTGGCGTTGTTACAGAAAGAGGACGCGTGATTCCTGTACGCAGTGTTGTGTTGACTACAGGAACTTTTTTGGGCGGAAGAATTTTTATCGGTGAATATGATTCTCCTTGTGGAAGAATTGGTGAGAGGGGAGCGTTTGGCCTTACAGAAAGCCTGCACCGTTTAGGATTTACAACCGGAAGATTAAAGACAGGTACACCGCCAAGAATTTTACGACACACAGTAGATTTTTCTAATTTCGAAATTCAGGAAGGCGATGAAGAAGTTATTCCATTCAGTTTCGATGATGAAAAAGTTGAGCGCCCGATGGTGAACTGCCATCTGGTTTATACTAATGAAGAAACACATAGAATTATTCGTGAAAATATAGGACGTTCTCCTTTGTATTCAGGAAAAATCAGTGGAGTAGGACCACGCTATTGTCCAAGTATTGAAGATAAAGTCATGCGTTTTTCTGACAGGGAAAGACATCAGCTTTTTATAGAACCGGAAGGACTTGAGACTGATGAAATTTATTTGAATGGATTTTCATCGTCACTGCCGGAAGAAGTTCAGGATGCATTTTTGCGCACAATGAAGGGCTTTGAGAATTGTGTTGTTTCCCGCCCGGGCTATGCCGTTGAGTATGATTATGTTGAACCGACCCAGTTGTTCCCGAGCCTTGAGACTAAGCGTGTTGCAGGTCTTTTTAATGCCGGACAGATTAATGGCACTTCAGGTTATGAAGAAGCTGCCGGTCAGGGACTTATTGCAGGAATCAATGCGGGTCTTTATGCAAGGGAGCATATAAAGCTGTGCGGACCTTTGTGTAATTCAGATTCAAGTTTCCCTTCTATGGTATCAAGTATGGAAAGCGGAAAGTTTATGCCTAAGCCGCAGTTCACAAGCGATGAACTAAAAGACTTTGCGCAAATGAGTGAAAAAGTTACTTTCGCTTTGTCGAATAAATTAAAGGAAAACCAGAAACAAAATGGCTTTGATACCTTTGATAAAATCCCTGAGTATGAACCTTTAGTTTTGGGCCGTGATGAAGCATACATTGGCGTTTTAATTGATGACCTTGTAACTCTTGGAACTAAAGAGCCGTACAGAATGTTTACAGCCCGTGCAGAGTATCGCTTAAAGCTAAGGCACGATAATGCAGACAGACGCTTGAGGGAAAAGGGATATAAAATCGGTTTAATCTCTCAGGCACAAGTTGAATCTTTGCATAGAAAATATGAAATGATTGATGATGCAGTTCAGTATTTAATCAAGCATCCGGACAGTGAAAATCCTGGAGTTTATTCTGACCTTGAGTGGAAAGAAGCACAGGCTGACTTTAAGTACAGATATTATATTCAAAAACAGGACGCCAGAGTTGCAAAAATGCACAGAATGGAAAACGCAAAAATTCCTGTTGATTTTGATTACTCAAAAATTGTTGCCCTGTCATCTGAAAGCCGCGGTAAGCTGGAAAAAATCAGGCCATTGACTTTGGGACAGGCTTCCAGAATCAGTGGCATCAGAACAAGTGATATAATGCTTCTGATGGTTTATCTGAAATAATCAGGCGAAATTACTAAACCGTTTACATAAAAATGAAGTCGTTATAAACTTATTTTATTGAAAAAAGTTTTTATGAGGTAAAATGTGAAGGAACAGATTTATATTATTGGTCATAGAAATCCTGACACTGATGCAATTGTTGCAGCCACTGCTTATGCACGCTTAAAAAAATTGCTGGGCTTTAAAAATTATATTGCAGCCCGTGCCGGTAAACTTAGTCCTCAAACTGAATATATTTATAAACGATTTAAAATTGAAAGTCCCCTTTATATTCCAGACCTTGTACCTAAAACTAAGTTCTATATGAATGATCAGTTTTTAACGGTAAATGAAAATGTTTCCTTGTGGAAAGCTGCTGAAAAAATGATCAGTAATAATGCTTCTGTGCTTCCTATAGTTGATGAAGACGGAAAGTATCTGGGCATCCTGAATTACAATGCGTTTGCCCTTAACTCATTTAAAATATTGAATCCAAAGCGCGATGATATTTTCCTTTCGAGTTTACGCTTAATCGAAAAAACTTTGAATGCAACACCAATCGTAGAATTTGATCCTGACTCCTATTTCAGATGTTCCATTATGGTTGGTGATGATGACTGTGTAACATTTAAACAGCTGATTGCCGAAAAGCAAAGTGAAAACATTGTTGTCATTACAGGCGACCGCGATGATATAATCCGTGTGTGCATTGAGTCAAAGGTAAGGGCAATTATCGTTACTAAAGATTATATGATTGATAAGGAAATAAAAACTCTTGCCAAGCAAAATGGCGTTTCAATTCTTTCAGGTCATGACAGTACTTTGGCAACTGCAATGTTAATCGAATATTCTACTCCAGTTTCTGCAATGGCCGATAAAACCATAAAGCCAGTCAGTGCTTCTGATACAGTACAAAAAATCAGGCCTCTCCTTGCACAAAGTTCAACCCGCTGCCTTCCTGTTGTAGACGATAACAATAAATGCATTGGAATAATCAGCGAAAGTGATTTACTGCATGATGCAAACATCCAGTTGATTTTAGTTGACCACAATGAGATTCAGCAGGCTGTCGAAGGAGTTGAGCATTACAGAATTAAGGAAATAATTGATCACCATAGAATCAATACCTTTACTACAAAGACTCCGATTAATTTCATAAATAAAACTGTTGGCTCTACTAGTACAATCATTACAAATCTGTACAGAGAAAACAGAGTTCCGATTCCAAAGGATATGGCATCAATTTTATTATGTGGAATTTTAAGCGATACACTTATTTTGCAGTCAGCAACAACAACTGATGTGGACCGCGATACAGCAGAATATCTTTCAAATATTACCGAGCTTGATATTCAGGCTCTGGGAAATGATATTATTAAAAGCGGAAGTCATATTGCGGGCCGCAGTGCAGAAGAAGTTATTCATCAGGATATGAAAGAATACACTGAAGGAAAGTTTAATTATACAGTAAGCCAGATTGAAGTTGATGGCACTGATGAAATCCTTCGCCGTGAAAAAGAATTTTTGGAGCAGCTTGAATTTGAAAAGAGAAGTCACGGCGCAATCTTCAGTTCACTTTTGGTTACTGACATTACAACCTTAAGTTCTGTGTTTATGATTGCAAGTGATTCTGTTTTTGAAAGCCAGTTTAAATTTCCAAAGAAGAGCAATCACATTTATTACTTAAAGGATGTGATGAGCCGAAAGAAACAGCTGATTCCGCTTATAAGTGAACTTCTAAGCAGTATAGATTCTTAAGAGCCTAAATGCCTGTCACCCTGAACCTGTTTCAGGGTCTGTATTCACAGATGCTGAAGCAAGCTCGAAATAACGAGCTGCAAATTCAGTATGACATAGAACATTCTTATTCCCAGCCAAAGGTTGCAGGCGGTTTATTTGTTAAATCATAGAAAATCGCATCTACGAAATTCAGTTTAGAAATTTCTTTTACCACTTCACTTAACATTTCCTGCGGCAGCTGTGCAAAGCGTGCTGTCATTACATCTTCTGAAA
>JAEELR010000243.1 GCA_016282835.1 Treponema sp.
AGCAAAGCAGCAATACAGAATCTGTATTATGAAAACGGCTACACTTCAAATTATTTTGATGTACAGATGAACAAAGACATAGAAAATAAAACTGTATCTTATGTCTTCAAAATAATGGAAAATGCCAGAAGTCATATAGAAAACATCATCGTAAAGGGAAACAGCCGCACAAAAGACTTTGTAATTCTTCGCGAAATTCCTCTTGAAACCGGTGATATTTTTTCTAATACAAAAATCATGAACGGTATGAGAAATCTGTATAACCTGCAGTATTTTTCTGCTGTCGTTCCAGAAGTATTGCCCGGCTCTGAAGAAAACCTGATTAATCTTGTATTTTCTGTTGAAGAACAAAGTACAACTACACTTGATTTCGGTTTGACTTTCAGCGGCGTTACAGATCCTGATGCAGTTCCAGTTTCTCTCATGGGTAAAGTTAATTTTGCTAACCTGTTTGGAGAAGGTAAATCCTTACAGTTAGGTACTACAATTTCTACAGATGAACAGTCAGCAAATGTTTCATATGGCCAGAACTGGATATTTGATTTGCCAATTGCTACTTCTGTTTCTTTAAGCTACTCTCACTCAAAAAAATACAGCTTAATCAATATGTTCCTTCCTGACGGCAGCATTGATGATGACTATTATTACATGCAGTATGATCAGCATGAATTAAACTCAAGTTTCTCTTTAGGCAGAAGATGGACTCCTGACTTTGCAATTCTTTCTTTGTACGGTGGAATCAGTTTCAGCCTTATAAACAACGTATACAATAATGAGCTTTATGTTCCTTATGATGCTTCAATCAGTTTATACAATAATAACTTCCAGCCTAAAAACTCTATCTGGTCATCTTTCTCTATGGACGGAAGAGATGTAAATTTTGACCCTTCAAAAGGTTTCTTCTTTAGTGAACGTATTGCATGGTATGGACTTTTGCCGCAATCAGTTTCACCAACTTTTTATGAGAATGAATTTTATCCGCGTTTTGATACTAAAGCTGAATTATATTTTACATTGTTTGATATTCCTGTTTCTGAAAGCTGGAACTTTAAATTAGTCCTTATGGGCTATTCAAATTTCTCTTTCCAGATTCCATGCTTTAATTCTACAATCAAACCTTCTAACCAGTTATATATTGACGGTATGTTTAACGGTCGTGGCTGGAATGTTTACAATGCTGATATTGGCCGCGGTAATTTAATGTGGAATAATTCCGTTGAGTTGCGAATGCCTGTTGTTGCCGGAGTTTTCTCGTTTGATTTATGGTTTGATGCTGCAGTTATAAAAGATAATGCCAGAGACTTATTTACAGATATAAATGAATCGGACTGGTTCTTTAGTTTTGGTCCTAGTATCCGACTTACTATTTCTCAATTCCCTTTAAGATTCTTATTCTCTAACAGATTTAAAATTGAAAATGGACAGGTTGTGTTTAAAAATCAAACTTGTACTGGAAACAGTGAGCACTGGTATCCTGACTTTACACTTTCATTTAACTTGATAAATCGATAATATTTACATAGGAAAATAAGAGGTTATATATGAGTTTAAAAAAATTATTTGTTTTTTTACAATTATTCTTGATTTCAGTTTTTGCTGTTTCGGCTCAATCCCAGCAGATTACAAAATTCGCTGTTGTTGATACAGCAAAAGTTTATCAGGCTTATTATAGAAATTCTGCTCCAGTTCGAAACTATGAATCAAAGAAACAGGAATTTCAGAATAAGATTGACTCTCTTATTGATGAACTTCAAAAATTACATGACAAAGAACTTGAATACAAAAAGAATAATAATGAATCTATGCTGTTAAGCATTCAGTCGCAGATTACTCAAAAAACAGATTTCCTTAATGAATATACAAATGCAAAAAATATTGAGCTTGAATCTTTAAAAACTTCTCTTCAGAATAATGACGCTTTTTATAGAAAACTTTATGACACTCTTTCAAGCATTGCTGAATCCGGCGGTTATACAATGGTTTTAAGCTTGCAGCAAAATAATTCAATCCTGTGGTACAGCCCTTCAGTTGATATTACTGAGCTTGTAATTTCTCAGTTAGCACTCTAGTTTTATGGCAGCAGAAACACCACTTTTTCAACAGTATCTTAGCATAAAAAATGAACATCCAGATGAAATCCTTTTCTTTAGGCTTGGTGATTTCTATGAGATGTTTAATGAAGAAGCAAGTGAAGTTTCCCGTCTTTTAAATTTAACTCTTACTCACCGCGGCGATATACCGATGTGTGGTATTCCTTATCACGCTTCAAAAATTTATATTGCCCGTTTATTGCGCTTAGGGAAAAAAATTGCTATTGCAGAACAGGTAGGTGAAATTGCTCATGGCAAAGGTTTAACTGAGCGAAAGGTTGTAGAAATAATTACCCCCGGAACCGCCTTGGAATCGGAGTATCTTGAAAGTACAATCAACAGTTACATCTGTTCCGTATATCTTGCAGGCTCTAAAGCAGGTTTTTCGTATCTTGATGTTTCGACAGGCGAGTTTAAGGCAACATCTTTTTCTTCACAGAATTTATTTGATTCTTTGTGCAAGGAATTTGGCAGATGTAATCCAAAAGAAATTCTTTTGCCTGACAATTTGAAGAATAATGGTGATGTTCTAAAAGCTTTATCTGCATTTTCTAATGTTTCTGTTTCGTGGTTTCCTGCATGGAATTTTAATCCCGAAGTTTCTTACAAGCGTTTACTGAAACAGTTTAATACAACCAATTTAAGGGCCTTTAATCTTTTAGAAAGTTCACCGGAAGTTGTGTGTGCCGGTTTTCTTTTAGATTATGCCTATAAGACAACAAATACTTTTTCACCGCACATTACAGGCATCAGTGTTTATCAGGATTCTGATTACTTAATAATTGATGACTCAAGCCGCAGGAATCTGGAGATTTTATATAATTTAAACGACGGCTCTTATAAAGGGACTTTGCTTGACTGCGTAAATTATACAAGCACAGCAATGGGTTCCCGCTTGCTTCGCGAATGGTTAATGTTTCCTTTGACAAATCTTACTCAAATTGAAGAAAGACAAAATCGTGTAGAATTATTTTATAAAGATAAAAACTTATTGAATTGTGTCCGCGACTATCTTTCAAAAATTTTAGACATAGAGCGACTTGCATCCAGAATTGCAATGGATAAAGCGCACGCAAAAGATTTACAGGCCTTAAAACAAAGCTTAATCTCTTCACTTGAAGTTTTTAATCAGTTAAAAAGCTACGACTTTGTAACTATAGATAATTCTTCTGCTTTACAGATAATTGACTTAATCGAAAAATCAATTTTGGATGATCCTTCAACAATCATTACAGAAGGAAGAATGATTAAAGAGGGCTGGTCCGATGAACTTGATGAATGGCGAAAAATAAAATCAAACTTTTCATCGATTCTTGAAGACTATGTGGAAGAAGAAAGGCAGTCAACCGGTATTCAGAACTTACGCATAAAATCAAGCGGCAATATGGGCTACTTTATTGAAGTCACAAAAGGCAAAATCGATAAGGTTCCCGAGCACTTTATAATGAAGCGCGCTTTAGTAAATGCTGACCGCTATACAACAGAAAAATTACAGGGTCTGGAAGAAAAACTTTTAGAGTCCGATTCAAAAATTCTTGAACTCGAAAAAAATCTGTTTTTAGAAATCAGGAATTCAATCAAACCTTTAGTAACTTATTTATTAAATCTTTCTTCACAGATTGCTTCTATTGATGTATGTGTAGGCTTTGCTTATGCTGCTTTATCATACTCGTGGACACGCCCTGAAATGTCAGAAGCCTATATTTTTGACATAACCGACGGCCGTCACCCTGTTGTAGAAAAGTTTTTGCCTAAAGGTGAGTTTGTACCGAATTCACTGCATTTAAATAATGAAAAAGACAGTCAGAATTTTGCATTAATTACTGGTCCTAATATGGCGGGTAAAAGTACATTTTTAAGACAGAATGCTTTGATTTCACTTTTGGCTCAAACCGGAAGCTTTGTACCTGCAGCAAAAGCAACTATTTCTATCGTGGACAGAATATTCTGCAGGGTAGGAGCGAGCGATAATCTTGCGCGCGGTGAATCAACTTTCCTGGTAGAAATGTCCGAAACGGCTCAAATTTTAAGAAGCGCAACAGAAAAATCCCTGGTAATTATGGATGAAGTAGGGCGCGGTACAAGTACTGAAGACGGGCTTTCAATTGCCTGGGCTGTAAGTGAATACCTTTTGAACCGCATAAAATGCAAGACGCTTTTTGCAACTCACTACCATGAACTTACACGCTTAGAGCATAAGAGTATTAAAAAATTATGCATGGCAGTAAGTGAAAACGGAACAAATATAGTCTTTCTTAGAAAAGTAATTGAAGGTGCTTCTGAAAACAGCTATGGTATCCATGTTGCCCGTTTAGCCGGCGTCCCTCAGGCAGTTATAGACAGGGCTCAGGTTCTGCTTTCAAAAATTCAGAATGAAAAAGACATACAGATTCCTTTGGGTGAAGTTGAAGCCTCAAATCTATCAGGTGAAGAAAAATCAAATGCAGGCACTGAAAATGTACAGAAAGAAAATACGATTGTGCAAAATTCATTTACTGGAGCTTTATTCAGTGATGAAGAAATGATACTGGATGAAATACTTTCCCTCGATTTAAATAATATTACTCCAATGACAGCCTTACAGACTTTGAGCCGCTGGAAACAAGTACTTTCAGGCCGTTAATTTTTCGCTTTTTTGTATAAAAATGTGTTTTCCGTGTATATATAATATATGTGAGAAAATTAAATTTTTATCAGTTCGTTGTTTTAATAAAATCATTTTTCCGCCTCATATTAAATTTATGCATTGGGAAGGAGTATTGTATTTCCTGCTCAAAAAAGACATTTCTGGCGCCTTTATGCAATGACTGTAAAAAGAGATTATTTGGTGAATTAAAAACAAGTGATAACCGCTGCAAATTCTGTTCACGACCTTTAATCAGTGAAAATGAAATCTGCATGGAGTGCAGGGAGAGCTTGCAAACCAGAAGCTATTCTAAAATATATACCTTGTTTACATATCGCTTATGGAAAAAAGCTTTGTTGTTTGCCTGGAAAATGTATGGCGAACGAAGTTTAAGCTATTTCTTTGCAGATTGTGTTCATAAGGCATTAAGTGAATTAAAAGTATTTGGTGAGATAAATGTTTTGGTTCCTGTTCCTCCGCGCCCGAATAAAATCAGGAAAAAAGGCTGGGATCAGATTGCAGAGCTGGTTTTAATTTTACAGAAGCAGTATGGCTATAAAGTCCTGAATCTTCTGGAAAGGGTTTCAACGTTTCAGCAAAAAAAATTAAACCGTCAGGAAAGAATTTCCATGCAGGACAAAAACTATATTGTCTCAAAAAAGATTAATTATTATAGAAAAAATAAATTTTTACTAAAGGAGGTTATTTTAATAGATGATGTTTTTACAACCGGTGCAACTGTAGAAAGCTGTTCAAAATTATTAAAGGAAATTGGAGTAAACCGTATAAATGTTCTTACACTTTTTATAGTGGACTGAAAAGAATTTGTATTGTAAAATATATGTATATTATGGCAAATTATAAATACTGTCATCCTGAACTTGTTTCAGGATCTGTATGACAAGATATTTAGTATTTTGCAATAGTGTATTTATAAGAGGTTTCTATGGCAGATATAAATTCATCAGTTCAGTTAGTTACATTTCAGCTTGGAGAAGAACTTTACGGCGTTAACATTATGGACGTAAAGGAAATTGTTAAAGTTCAGACTGTTCGACCTATTCCAAATGCTCCTTTTTATGTTGAAGGAATTATAAACTTAAGAAGTGAAATTATTCCGATTATAAATTTGCATGACAGATTCTATATAAAAAAGATTGATAAAACTGCTGACGATTATGATGAAAATGACGGCGGATTTATTATTCTCGATATAGAAGGCAATAAGATTGGAATCATAATCGATAAAATTGAAAGAGTAATTCCTGTAGAAACTTCTACAATTAAGCCTCCTCCTCAGATGCTTTCTGGAATTGGAACAGAATATATTCAGGGTGTTGTAAGACAGGATTCTAATTACTTGATTATTCTTGATACAAGAAAACTCTTTAATGCAAAGGAACTTCAAAAGATTATCAGCTCTGATGAAGACTAATTTTTAATAGATTTTCATAGCTGTAAACTTAGTAAATTATATATTCTCTAA
>JAEELR010000244.1 GCA_016282835.1 Treponema sp.
GCTTGTTTTCATCATTTAAAGAAATTGCCTGATTATATTCGTCTTCAGCATTTTCATAATCGAATTGATTTGAGTAAGCATCACCCATTTTTGTATGCAGATTAGAATTATTCTGATTTAATAACAGCGCTTTTTTTACAAGATTTTTTGCGCCTTCATTATTATTTTCTAAAAGCAAAAGATCTGAATAGTCTTCTATTGCATCAAGCCAGCCCGGTTTAGTTCTTAGCGCTGCTTCATATTCCTGTTCAGCCTTTACATAATTTTTCAACTGCTCATAGCTTTTTGCAAGATTCAAATGTAAGATCGGATGATTCGGGTCAATCTGCAGGCCCTTTAAAAATGAACGAACTGCATCGCTATGTAAATTTTCCTGCGCATAAATTGTTCCCAAATGGTTATAAGCCAGAACGTCAGAAGGATTCTGCTCTACAACAGTTGTAAAACATTCAATTGCATTCTGGAACTTGCCCATAATTTTATATGTAAAGCCGAGGTTATAGAAAATCTGAGTATTTGTTTCGTCGCTGATAATTGCTTTCTCTAAAACGGCAATCGATTCATCATATTTTTTCTGTCTTCGGTAAATTGCCCCCAGATTATTCAGTGCATCAATATTTGCTGGTTCTATACGAAGGGCTTCATTGTAATAAGGCAATGCCTGAGAGTCATTTCCACTTTTTACATACATGTCTGCAAGCTTAAGAATCAAATTAACATCTTGAGGAGAAGATTTTAACAAACTCTTATATAATCTTGCGGCAAGAGTATAATCCCTGGAAAGGGCAGCCGCTTCTGCACGCTCAACAATAACACTATTTTCCATATAAAAACCTCTCTCTCTACTCTATTTCCTTAAAGGTCTTGCATAAACTTCTTTAGATAATTCACCTAATATATTTTCATCTATACTTGAGTATGATGCAACTGAAAAATAATAAATCTTTCCATTCTCAAGTCCTGTCAATTTTACAGAGACTGTGTTTCCTACGTTGACAGGAGATTCACCCAGAACACAATCGCGGCCCAGATATTCACCGCTGCGTTCTCCATAAAATACATAATAGCCGCCAATGCTGTTATCCACCGACAGCGGCCACGACAAAGTAACTTCTCCGTCTCCCGGAACTGCAATCAGTTTTACAGGAGGAAGAGGCAACTCAACTTCATCAAACACTAAATCAATACTTGTTACAGAAGGAGTTTTTCTTCTGCTTCCATCCGGATACAACTCGCAGGCAACCTGGAAATATAAGCCGTTTATATCCTGCAGGCTTTCACCGCAATTAACTTTTTTCCACTCAGGATAATTATTGTCCCAGTTATAAAAGTTATCCCCGCTTCTGACATAATAAATTATATCAGTCTGAGAGCTTTTGTTATAAATAGAATTGAGGCATTTTAATGAAGCTCCTTTTGAAACCATAATCGGTTCAGACTCGAATCTTCCGCCCTGCCCCATATATATATCATAACTTGTGTTTATGAAATTTTCATCTACTGCACATTTTTTTATTCTGAAATCATCTATAAGCCCCGTATAATACGGACACAGCTCTATGCTTGCTTTTACGCCCAGCATAGGAGGACAAACCGAACCGCCCCTCTCACGACCATTAGTCGTAGAGTACACAAGCGACTCAAGCATTCCGTTTACGCGGTATTCTATAAGCCCCGTATCATTGTCATAGGAAAGCTGATGATGCACCCACTTGCCGGGGATTATTGAACGCCTTCCGCTCAGCTTTATTTCATGCTCAGGAGTATCATAGCCTGTAAAAATATTTGAAAAGATCCACTCAAGATGATTTTCTACAAATGCAACTGTAATCATCTGATAAATTGGCTCCAGTCCTACAGAACGTGAACTTCGCCACATAAATAAAATTTCACCGCTTTCAACTATTGAAGGTTTCAGCCAGAAATCAATCGAAAAGCTTCCAACTAAACCTGAACGGCCAAAAATTGAATCCGAATTTCCCTCAAGCTTTATACCGCCGATATTCTTAAAACTTGCGGCATACTGTCCCATGAATTTTTCAGAAGAAAATAGGAGCGACTTATTCTGGTTATTGTCTACAGTGTAATTTCCGCATTCATCACGCAGCTTCTTGTTTTCAAAGTTTATATACAAATCTGTATCTTCATCGATTTCAGAAGAAACAGAAGAAATTTCCAGTGCATCATAACCATAGCGGCCCTTCCCGATTGAAAGCCTGTCCAGCGAAGAAATGTTTTTCCAACCGTCTTTTCCACCCAAAGTGATTACTTTCTCGCGGGCAAAAACTGATTGAGATAAAATAATATTCAAAATAAAAATACAAACTGCTATAATATTTGTACGAGTCTTATACATATATGAACGACCAAAGCAACGAAACAAATTCACAAACTCCTCTAACGGGGCGCGAAATACTGCATCAAACGGCACTCAAAGCACCTCAAAAAAGCGGTGTTTATTTGTGGCGTGATAAAACTAAAACTGTCATCTATGTAGGCAAGGCAAAAAACTTAAAGAATCGGTTAACATCTTATTTCAGCCAGAACAAAGACATTAAGACAAAACTTCTTGTAGAACATGCAAGCTCAATCGAATACATTACGACAAATAATGAATACGAAGCCTTCCTGCTGGAAAACAATTTAATCAAAAAATATTCACCAAAATATAATATCTGCCTTAAAGACGGAAAATCATATCCAGTTCTAAAAATTACAAATGATGCCTATCCTGTAATTTACAAGACACGCAATGTAATTAAGGACGGAAGCTTCTACTACGGGCCATATCCGGATGCAACAGCCTTAGAGACCTTCATTGAAACGCTCTACCAGATTTATCCTATACGGCACTGCAAGCGGTTTACACAGAAGAAATCGCCGTGCATGTATTATCACATAGGAAGATGCCTGGCACCGTGCTGCAAAAAAATAGAAAATTCCACCTATAATGAATTTATCGAAGAAATAAAAGCACTTCTTGAGCCACAGAACACAGAAACCGTACAAAAACTTGAGAAGATGATGAAAAATGCCGCCAAAGACTTGAATTTTGAAAAAGCTGCCCGTTTAAGGGATGGAATTAAAGCCCTTGAAATTTTACACAAGCAGAATATTGTAGAAAGCTTTGATGACGAAGACAAAGACTATATCGCTTCCTATAGAGAAGGAGAATTAGTAAGCTTTACAATCCTGAAAATAAGGAACGGAAAACTGAACTGCCGCGACAACTACAGGACAATCACGCTGAAAGACGACACTGAGCTGAACGAAGAGTTTATGAGCGCCTACTACACTGATGAAAGCCTTATTCCGCCGTCAATTTATGTTGAATCACTGGAGGGAAGCCAGAACATCAAGCGGTGGTTAACGGAAAGCTACAACAAGAAAATACGGATTGTCGGGCTGAGCAAACGTCTGGAAAAATACGCAATGCATAAAGCGGCTATAGAAATGGCAAAAGAAAATGCAAAGGAAGACATTATACGAAGGCAGAGGGAAAGAGGCGATTACCCTGCAATGTACGAATTACAGAAGCTCCTGAAGCTGCCGAATCTTCCTGTAAGAATTGAAGGCTTTGATATTGCTCACATCGGCGGAAAATTCCCTGTAGCAAGTTTAATCAGTTTCTACAACGGAAATCCTGACAAAAAGAATTACCGCTATTTCAGGCTGAAGACCACGAACGGAATCATTGATGACTTTGCCAGCATGAGGGAAGCAGTTTCAAGACGCTACACAAGACTTTTGAACGAAAAGAAAGAACTTCCTGATTTGCTCTTAATTGACGGAGGAATCGGACAGGTTAATGCAGTAAACGGAATAATTGAATCTCTGGGACTCAGCATACCGATTGCAGGTCTTGCAAAACGAGACGAAGAAATTTACCGCCCCGGAAATTCAACTCCTGTGTGCCTTCCAAAATCTTCCGACGGATTACGGCTTTTGCAAAGAGTCAGGGATGAAACCCATAGATTCGCCACAAGCAGAAACCAGAATCTGCGTACAAAAGAAAACACTGTAAGCCCGTTCCTGAAGCTGCCGCATGTTAGTGAAAAACGCGAAAAAGTGCTGATGATTCACTACGGAACACTGGAAAAGCTTTGTGAAGCAGACGCAAATTCCCTGCAGGAGCTTTTACACATCTCACAGACTCAGGCAGAAGAAATTCTTGAAAGCGCAAGAATTGAATACAGGAATCAGACTAAAACAAAGAAAAAACAGCTGCTTTCACTGGAACTTGCAGGAACAACAAAAGAAATTGCAGCTCATCATAAAGAAATCTCAAACCTTGCCCTCGCCGCCCTTGATTCACCTTACGAAGATATGATGAACGAAGAAGCTCTTGAAACCAAAGTCGCCTCTCCAGACTCAGCCCCGGATTCAGACACTGATACAGACACTGATACAGACGAAAACTGATTCAAATCAAAATAAATTTTAACCGATTATAAATATAACTGTTTACTTTATAGAAGATATAAAACAAAAGGATTTTTAGAGAAATGAAAAAACTTTCTATTTTACTGATAACATTTGTATTAACCATAAATTTATATGCAGAAAGAACAGGCTTCGGGAATCTTTCAAAATATGTCAGCATAGATTTACCCGAAGATATAGTCCTTATAGATTCAACAAAAACTTCCTGGCATTTAGAAAGCACGCTTTTACCGGTAAAGGCAATCATTTCAATTTACAAAAACAACAAGACCTGCGAACAGATAATGACTGAAACCGGAGAAAAATTAAATGTCGAGGCCGAACAGACTCTATTCGAATGGAACGGAATTCAAAACTCACTGAGCATAATCTCAGGCACTATTCAGGGACAGGCTTCTTACGGCTTTGGTTTATGCACAAAATTAAGCGAGGACAAAAGAAATCTTTTGATGCTTGTCTGGTGTCCGGAGGAATACAAGGCAGAATGTTTCCCGTATATGGCAAGCTTTATAGATTCCTTGTACACAGACTCGGGAAGCTACTTTGAATGCGGGGCGTTTACAACCTTTTTATACCCTAAAAACGATGAAGATGAACCGCTCATTTTAAACATTGCCGGAAAAACAATAGAAACAAAACTGGACACAAGCGATTTAGAAGCAGCCCAGAACTTTATTGAAAATGAATACAAGGTTTTATGCCTTTACAAAAATCACAGCGAGTGGAAAAAAGCCTGGCAGCGCTATTACAGATTAATCTTCAGGGATTCCTGCGGGCGATTAAAAAACCTGGCACAGGATGTTTGTGCAGCCTTAGAAGAATCCTGCGCTGACGAAACAGACTATGCACAGAAGCTTTTAACCTGGACACAAGGGTTTGAATATTCAAGGGAAAAAACTCCAAGCGATCTTGAGTGCCTTCCTTCAGTTTTAATAAACGGCGGAAGTGACTGTGACTCCCGCTCGCTTCTTCTGTGTACACTGCTGCAGCTTGTGAACATA
>JAEELR010000245.1 GCA_016282835.1 Treponema sp.
TATTCTTCTCGTCGCCAGAAGTACATACTTTACAATCGCAGCCAATTACTGGAACTCCGTGACTTGTGCATGTTCCCGTTAGTGTCATTTCCATAGATTTAATTTTATGACTCTGAATAAATTTGTACAAGTTAAGATGATGTCTGTTTAGCAAAAATGTATTCTCGCAAAGAATCTGGTGGTGGTACACATAGGTTAAATTTCGAGTTTCAATTAGAAAGAGACTCAAAAATGTGGAAGCGCGCGGAATACAGTACATAGCTCGTTTCAGAATCTGTATATGTATTTTTTGACAGATGCTGAAATAAATTCAGCATGACGGTTATATACCAGTCTGTCATTCTTCCGCTACGCCACATTTGCACGCACTTGCTACAAATGTGTGTTTCAGAATCTGTATGTGTATTTTTTGACAGATGGTGAAATAAATTCAGCATGACGGATATTTACCAGCCTGTCATTCTGAAACAAACTCGACACGACAGGAAACTCTATTGACCGGTTATTATTTTATATAGAAAATATTTTTATGAAAAAAAACATCCTCGTTTACATTTCAATTATTCTTGTTTTTACGTCCTGTGTTACAACAAATAAAAATACAGATTTAGATTTTCTTAGTGATTTCAATGCAGAAACTTTAGTTACAGATGAAATACAATTTACAAAAATAAATGATTCAGCAGAATATGCTTTGCTGGAAAACAAAATATACAGGCAGAAAGTTCATCTTGTAAAAATAAACCTCCTGTCTGAAAATATAAAACTTGAAGCCTATCCGAATGAAACTGTTTCTTATTCATTAAAAAACGGAAGGAAGTATTTTACACCGGTTTCAACAAAAGAATTTGCAAAAAAACAGAATGCATTTGCGGCCATAAACACGACTCCCTTTGAGTACAAAAATATTTTTTCAAAGCGAACTATTTGCGGAACTCATAAAGCATCTGGCAATGAATATGGAATAATCGAAAACAGATATTGTGCGCTGTGTTTTAACTGTAAAGGCGAAGACAGAAAGCTTATAAGTGAATGCAGAATTATACGAAATCAAACTGAAACTGAATTAGAAAAATATGACTTCTGCTTCGGCGGATTTTTTGTAATTCTGGAAAATGGCTGTGTAGAAGAAAAGTATAAAAACATAAAGGATGCCCGTGTTGCTGCAGGCTTGGCTGATGGCGGAAAAGTTTTGTACCTGATGGAAGTCGAAGGCGGTACATTCAGTAAGTTTTACGGCTTAAGCTATTCAGACTGTGCAAAAATATTTAAAGCCTTAGGCTGCTCTGATGCCATGCAATTTGATGGCGGAAACTCTTCTCAGCTTGTACTGGAAGGCAGGGCTTTATCGAAAGTTTTTATGCGCGTAAAGCAGGCAGCTTTTCTTGGGTTTTCACAGTAATCAGTAACTTTGCCCTTTATAAATTGTTTCTATTTTTAAAATATGTTATATTCTTTCTAGTTTTTAGGAAAATTGATATGAAAAATAATTATTTAAAAGTATTTGCTTTAAGTGTGTTTATGCTGTTTGCTTCATGCATTTCTTCTAAAGTTGATGTTCCATATTCTGCAACCAGCCGTGAAATTGTTCAGATGGCACAGACAGAATTCAATAATGGAATGTATCATCGTGCATTAGCTTATTATTCAACTTTACTCCAGCGCTATGGAAACGATAATGCAGTTTATGTAGAAGGCCGCTACGAAATTGCTCACATTTATATAAAGCAAAAAAAATATTCTCAGGCAAAACCAATGCTTGAAGAAGTTATTGAGCTTTACAATTCTATGCCTCCTGGATCTTTACCGGGTGCATTTAAGAAACTCGCTCAAAACGATTTGGCTAAGATTCCGGGATAATTATACAATCTATAGTAATATTTTTCCCCTTTGCCATAGGAATAATTTTTTCCAGTGTCAGGGCTTTTGGTCCGCGTGGCTTTTCGTGTGGTGGTGCATCTCCTAAAAGAATTATTTTCTTAACCGCATCATCACGCCACGAATAAAACTGAATCGAGCTGTATAGCGCTTCGTAAACTGCTTCCGGCTTATCACCGCCTTCATTTCCTTTTATAGAAATCGAGTTTAAGCTTCTGGAAAACTCTTCAAATTTTTGTGTGAACGCAAAATATCTTACAGGCATTGTTTTATAACTGTAACTGTCGTTGTAATCCCTGTAGCACAAAAGCCCGATTCTTATATCTTCAAATTCATTAAGCTTTTCTAAGAGATCCGGCAGCCATTTTTCTTTAAGCACTTTCATGTCATCTTTCATACTGCCGGTTGTGTCTATTGCAAAAACTACATCTGCTTTCTGCTTCGGGAGTTTTTCCAGTTCTTCATTCAATTCTTCCGGTAAAAATTCAGCGCCTTTTGAAATCGAAAAGAGCCCTGCTGCACTTGCTGCAACTTCCTGGAATCTCTGGGCGGTTTCAGGATTATAATTTGCAGTCAGAACAATTTCTTCTTTTTTCTCTGGTTTCCTGAAGTCAAACATAAACGGATTGTCTTTAAACTTTCCTTCGTAATTACAGAATTTTTTCTCGAAGGTCCTTATGTTTATAAAAGTTCCCTTGCCGATTGTAACACTTCCGTTTCTTGCCCAGGGATAGCCGTAATGAATTGTCCTGGAAATAAAAATCTTAAAGGCTTCGCTTAAATCCTTGTCCTTAATTACAGTTGAACTTATAAGGGAATACTTTGCGTACTCAGATTCAAGCTGCTTTCCGTTCAGTATGCGGATTTCGTCTCCGTTTGTTTCGTTCCATTCAAGTGCACGGTATGCGTAGTTTGCAGCTTTCCCCTCGGGGTCTTTAGTTGTTTCCGTTAACATTACGCTTTCATAGGCAGCTTTTTTCTTTATGTATAAATTAACGCCTTTAAATTCATGCGAGTCAAATACTTCTTCTATCTTTAAGTCTTCGGCGCTTACTTTCATTTCTAAGTTTTCTTCAGTTTCTTCAGACTGTGCTTTATCTATTTTTTGAGTGTAGGCTGTGTTTATAAGTGCGAATAGAATGAGTGTAAAAACAATACTTTTCTTCATATTATATTTATCGGCTTCCATTTTGATATATACAGTTGCTGCTTAATAAAATAAATTTGCTTTATACAGATATCAGGTTTATAATTTTTAAGATGATATTTAGTTTCTTTTTAGATAACTTTAATATTACTGAATAGAGGGAATCTCTGAAAATTCATTTTAATGATTCGTTAGAGGTCCTGAATGGAGATTTATATGAAAAAAAGTAGAGTTTTAGTTTTATGCACATCGATTGTGCTGGCTTTGTCTTCCTGCTCAAGCTGGAAAGCGGGTGATTTTCTGGAAAAAGGTAAAAATGACGGAAGATTTTGTTCTCAAAAAGAGATTGATCAAGCCATTGATTATCTGGAAAAATTTAGAAAAAAGAAAGGAATATCCGAGTATGAGATTTTAAGTGAAGAAAAAACTGAATTAAAATTGATTAAACGAGATGATACATGGTATTTAGATGTAAAAGTAAATGATTTACCTATGAGATTTTTTTTAGATACAGGCAGTGGTTTTTCAGGAATTTTTTACGATACTGTTAAACTTTTTGGGAAAAATTATGATGATTATAGTGCGACTTTAGAAGGATTAGATAAAGGTGATATTTTTTATTATTTTGTAAGAAAAGTTGAGTTTGCAAATGTAAGATGTAATTATATATGTTGTCCATCAGATTTATTAAGTAGTTTCCCGGGTGCCTCTGGAGTTTTAGGTGATTATGAGTTATTTAATGATACTAAAATTCTTTCACTTGATTTAAGAAATAACAGAATTATTTATAACGATGAAATTCCTGACTGTAAGCCTGTTAAATTTGAATATTGTTCTGAAAACGGGTATTTAGTTCTTTATGTAAAGATTGGTTCAAAAGAGTATCTTGCAGATCTGGATACGGGCTGGCCTGATTATGGAATGTGTAGTATAGATTTTAATGAATCAAATCAAATTGTTGATTATGATATTCCTATGAATAATGGCTGGATTAAAGAAGTAAATGATGCTTCAAAACTTGTAACTGTTCCAACTATTGAAATGGGTGATTTTGTTCTGGAAAATTATGCACTTAACAGGGTTGAAGAAGGCGGCTCTTATGATACTTACTGGAATTGTGAAATTGTTTTAGGCGAATGCTTTTTTGAAAGAGCAAAGCTTACTTTTGATGTAGAAAACGGCCTGTGTTATGTTCAGCCTGCTGTAAAAGAGTAGGTGTTTTAACCGGGGGTAAAGAAAACGTAATATTTAAATTTTTTATTTTTTTTTAATATTTTTGTAGTATAATTATTATATAGTGTCGGGTAGTTATTGAGTCTAAATTTTTATATATGTGAGTTGTGCTATGAATATTAGAAAAGGTAAAGTAAATAAAAGATCCTCTCTTGTTCGGAATATTGTTATTCTTATTATTGCCAGTTTTATAGTTTTTACTGTTGTTTTAGGCTTCATCGTAGCTAATAGGCTTTCAAGCGGTCTTGATAAATACTTTAACAAAGAACTGAAAATGTATTCTAAGGTTGCAGAGGATAAAGTTTACGAACGACTCCAGGAAATCAATAATATTGCAGACTGGGTTTATTACATTATAAATAAATCCTACAACGGCTCTGGCTTTGACATAAAAGCTCTTGATGAAATTTGTGAAGAAGCTGTTGATGTAAAAAACATGGACTCTTTCGCAGTCTATGATGAATATGGTGATTTAGTTACTGATCCTGAGTACGACAAGTTTGATACCTCAGAGTTTTTAATGGAATCGTTAAACGGAAGATCAATCCAGAAAATAGTAAAAGAAGATGAATTTGTTCATGGCGTAGTTTCCATTCCTATCTATATAAATGATGTTCTAAAAGGTGCCTTTGTAATCGATGATATTATCTGCGACGAACAGTTTGTTTATGTAATGAAAGATTACACTGACTGTGAGTTTACTGTATTTGATGGTGGAAGCCGCCTGTTTACGACTTTGCCTGGAATGCAGGATACAATAATCGGTGACATGAATTTAATTCATAGAGCTGAACAAGGCGAGGTTACTTCACTTACGACTCTTATTAACGGGGAAAAATATCTGGCGTATTATTTCCCTCTTCATGACCAGAGAGGAAAATTTGTTACTACTTTCTTCTTCGGAAAAGATATTAAGCAGGTTGATATTGTAACAAGAACTATTTTCACTCCTTTCATTATCATTGCAATTGTAATTTCAGTCCTGTTCGTTTTGGGAATTATTGGAACTTTAAATTTTACTTTTATCGCTCCATTCCAGAGAGTTCAGAAAGCAATTTCAAATTTATCATCAGGAAATGCAGACCTCACCTACAGGCTTCCAATTACAGGTAATAATGAATTCACAAAGCTTTCAGAAGATGTCAATTCGTTTATCGTTCTGCTGCATGAAATAATCGTTGAACTTAATAATACACAAAATGCTCTTGTAGAAATTACTGAAATGCTTGGCGCAAACTCTCAGCAGTCAGCAAGTGCTACATCTGAAATTTTAGCAAATATAAACGGAGTTAGAACTCAGTCATTGAATCAGTCGGAAGCAGTAAGCAAAACTTCTGATGTTCTGGCAAAGACTTCTATGGATGTTAATAATCTCGATAATCTGATTGTTGAACAGGCTACTGGTATAGAACAGTCTTCTGTTGCAATTGAAGAGATGCTTAAGAATATTTCATCCGTTTCTGAATCCGTTAAACGAATGGCAGAAAGCTATAAGATTTTATCGCAGACAGTTTCTGAAGGAAAAGAAAAGCTTGCAAGTGTAAATGGTAAAGTAAATCAAATTAATGAACAGTCAAAAATGCTTGTTAAAGCAAATGCCATTATTTCATCTATCGCAGCACAAACAAACCTTCTTTCAATGAATGCTGCAATTGAAGCTGCTCATGCCGGTGAAGCTGGAGAAGGCTTTAGTGTTGTTGCAAGTGAAATTCGTAAGCTTGCAGAAACTTCGAGTGTTCAGTCAAAAAATATTGCTGCCGAACTAAAAGGAATTTCTGCTTCTATTAAAGATGTTGTTAATTTGTCCAGAGAGTCACAGTCTGCCTTTGGTCAAATTGTAGAAAAGCTTGATATGACTGATGTTATTATTCATGAAATTGATAACGCAATGTCAGAACAGGAAAGTGCTTCAAAGCAAATCTATGAGTCTCTCGGTGATATTAAAAATCAGTCGGTTCAGGTAAGTGATAAAGCAAAAGTCATGAATGATGAAATTAAAACTGTGTTAAATGATATGAACGATTTGAACCAGATTTCAGCAACAGTTTTGGGCAGTATGGATGAAATGAATTCCGGGGCAGAACAGATTAACCAGGCCGCACAGGATGTTTCTGATATGGCAGTTCAAACTTCCGAGCACATCAAGACAATGAAGAACCAACTTAATCAGTTTATTGTTTAATTTATTTTGTATTCTGTTTTTTCAGTTGTCTCAGTTTTTCAGCAGCTTCTTTTGCGCTTCCTTTTGGAACTCTCAGTTTCCAGGTCATCTCCGGCGGCGTATAGTTTTTTATTAAAGCCGGGTTTAATTTTTTCAAAGTCTCAAAGTCAATTTCCGTTACAGAAGAAATTTTTTCTAAACTGATTTTGCCCGTTATGTTTATGTAATCAAAGGTCTCTGGAGCAAGCCCGTAAATCATTTTGTCGCAGGCAGCAATCTGAATCAGTCCCCAGTATTCGGCGTTATCAATTATGTCTGCTATTGCCAGAAGCTTTGGAACATACTCGGCAGTTTCTTTTCGTATGTATCCGTTTTCTGCCAGGTACCAGAAGTCCTTTCCAGGATGTGCCTTTTGAATCCGCTTTATTGCTCCGGCTCCCATATTGTATGCTGCAAGAGCAAACGCCCAGTCACCAAAGGTTTTGTAGTTGTCCAGGAGCTTGTGAAGGGCAGCGTCTGTTTCTTTCCACGGGTCGTAGCGTTCATCATACCACCAGTTTTTTTTCATGTAGGGGCTCATGCTGTTTTCCATGAATTGCCACAATCCCGTTGCGCCTGAACTTGAGACTGCCGTAACTTTATAATTGCTTTCTACAATCGGCAGATACTGCAAGCATAAAGGCATTTTCTTTTTCTTGAGCTGGCTTTTTATGTACGGTCTGTATGGAATTGAATCAATCAATACATCACTCAGCCATTTGATTTTGGAATCTGCCATGTAAAGCTCTCTGAAGTGTTTTGTTGATTTTTGATTTAATCCTTTTATGCCAACGCCTTTTCTCTGACTTTCTTCAACTGTATAGAAATGTGTGTTTGCAAAGAGAGTTTTTGTGTTTATAAAAAGTATGAGAAGAAAAAATAAAAACTTTAGCTTAGAGTTTTTCACCAAAATAGATTCCCGCCCATTCCCAACGTCCGTGAATTTCAGAGTCAGCAGGGAAATTTACTTTTCTAAAATATAAGTACCATACATTGATATAATTACTCCAGCCCCAGGTTTTTAAATAAGCTTCTGTAGGGCCTGAATCTTCATCAAGTTCTGCATTGTATCGGATTCGGTTTCCACGCATAAAGTCATGCATACTAAAACTTTCCTGTGCATTAGAGTCTGTTTCATCCTGACGCCAGGACATTGCAAAGAAATTAACTTTAGAGCGGTAACTGTCTAAGGCTTTGTAGTTATAGTTTGAAATTGCTTTTTTGATTGCGCTTACCAGGGCATCTACCGATTCAAAAGTCCAGTCCTTTGGAGAGTTATTAAAATCAATTAACTGGCGTGCGGTTAAATATGCATTCGGATAGCCGGAGATTTGTATGCTGTTTGCATCTTCCTGATCTAAAAATTTCTGGTATGTTTTAAGGGCTAAATTCCATTCGCCTAAGTTTTCATATTCAATTGCTGTTCTAAAGTATAATTCTGTAATTTTTACATTGCCCGGGAAGCGTGTAGACAGCTGGTTAAAATAAGAAATTCTATTTGTAGGATTTGTACTGATTTGTATTAAATGCTGAAGGCACAGGAAATGAATTGATTTTCCAAGCACCATTAAATCTTCATAGTTATTGATGATTCGTTCAAAGTAGTAGCGGGCCATTGGTTTTGCATCTGTTTCAAGATAAGCAAAGGCTGTCATTAAAAGCCAGTAGCAGTTATATGAATCGTCAGGATGTTTTTCTACCCAGTCAGTTAAGAACAAAATCAGTGAATTATAATCTTTAATCGAAAGCATATTGTTAGCGATTCTGTTTACAATTGCGTATCTTGTTTCCTTTGAGTGATTTTCATTCTGTAGAAGGTTATAGAGTGAATTCTGTACAAATGTATAATTTTTATTGTTTTGCTGAGCTTTAAGTAAAGTCTGTTTAGAACACGATGCTGTTATTGCTGAAATTAAGAAAATAAATAGAAAGCATTTGAAAAACTTCATGGAGTAATTGTAGCAAAAATAATTACTTGTTGGCAAGAATGGATTCTTGTTGTATCCTATTTAAAGGTATATATAAAAATAAAATAGGTATTTTTGTATTTAAATTTATTTTACTGGGGGCGGTATGTCAGACGAAAAAAAGAAATTCTTTACAATCCATAGGTCAAAAAAAGATATCGTCTTAAATACAATCTTAGCAATAGGCTTTGTTTTAGTTCTTGTGGGAATTCATTTTTGTGTCCGCTCATTTTTTACAGAAAGGGATTTTAAATATTACTGTTCAATTGCAGTTTTAGTTTTAGGTTCATTCTTTCTGTATATGACATTTGCTATAAAAAGGCACTTTGTTTTTGTCTTCACTGGCTTTTTCCTGGTGTTAAACGGCGTGCTGCTTATGATTTGCATTATTCCGTTTATTCCGGTTACTTTGTTTAATTTATGGCCTTTAATTTTAGTAAATGCAGGTGTTTCCCTGATTTTATCAAGCTTGTACAGATATAAAAAAGTTTCTTCGAGAATGTTTTTTCCTTCATTTATTTTGATTTGTCTCGGATTTATATTTTTACTGTTTTCTTTGCATATTTTGCCGTTTACTTTCAAGAGTTTTATTTCAAGATTCTGGGCATACGTTTTAATTTTCTTTGGCATCCTTTTAATCATTATTTTTGTAGTGCAAAGAAATTCTAAAGAAAAGTTTCCTTACATAAAGGAAGGTTCTGAGCTGGAAGAAGGAGAAGAGGTTTCTGGAAAATAAATGAAACGTAGAATAGCATTAGGCCTGATTTCGTTTCTTGCGGTAATTATGGCCTGTAAATCTACATCTTCAATTGCCTCAAATGAAAAGCCGGATGAAGAAACTGTTGAGTTTTCTCTTTCCGGTAAAAATGAAAGAAAGTTCTTTTCTTCTATTGATCCGCATATCCTTGAGCTTGTAGAAATTGCTTCTCCTCAGTCTTTAAAGCAGGTTTATTCTCTTCTATATAAAAGTGATGCAGAAACTTATTCTGAAAAAGAAAAAGTCCTGTTAAATGTCTCTTATGAAATAATGAATTTTGTGTGGCCTTCAGAAGTTGTTTCCTGGAATGTTCCGCCGCTTACTTCTATGAATGTTTATACAGGTGCAATAGAAAGTGCAAGGCGTGGTGTTTACGATTTAAGTACAGGAAATTCTGATTTCTTAAGCATAATGCTTCCTTCGCTGGTGTTACTTTCATCAACTACAAAAACTGATTTTTATGAGCAGTCGCAGAAAGCTTTGTTAAAATGTCTTGAGTCCCGCCCGAATTCAGTTTTAGTAAATTATCTGCTTGGTGTTTTATACAGTAAAAAAAATGAACATCAGGAAGCGTTAAAATATTTTACGACCTGTACAAAATACGCTTTTTCAACTTACGAAGTTTTGTATGCACAGGCAAAAGCTTTTTACGAAAACGAAAATTATGATGCCTGCATTTCCATCTCTGAAAGGCTCCTGCAAAAATATCCTCAGAATTTAGATTTACTCGGGCTCTGTGCAAAATCTTCATTTAATGTTGGAAATATAAATGCTGCAGAAAATTATGTCGTAAGGGTTTTACTGCTGGAACCTGAGAATTTGGATTATGTTTTATTCCGTGCAAAAATCCTTATGAAAAAAGGCGATTACATAAGGGCTTCTTCGCTTCTTGATGTTTACGGAAAATCTAATACAACAAGTAAACAGTATCTGCTTTTAAAAGCACAGCTGCAGAATGAATGGAACAAAAATGCTTCACAGACAGCAGAAACTTCTTCGATTGCTGTTGCGCTTTATCCGGAAGATATTGAAGTTCTGACTTTTGCAGCCGCAATCGGTTCTTCCTTAAATGTACGAATCTCAGGACTTACTGCCCGCCAGTTAGCAGAAAAAGTTCTTGTAATAGAGCCTGAAAATCTGGAAGCAAAAAGAATCTGTATAACAGAGCTGGTGAAATCAGGAGAGTTCCAGAAGGCATACGATTTAAGCAGTTCTCTTATAACTCGCTCAGAAGACAATGCAAATTTAATATACGAACATATTGATATTTGTCTCGCATTGAATAAGAAAACAGAAGCCTATAATTATGCCGTAAAAATGTACGATAAAAACCGCCAGGATGAAAACGCTCAGATTGCCTATATAAAAACGCTGGCAGCAAATGGTCAGCAGAATGCAGCAAGTTCACTGATTGCTTCTCTGTTAACCTCTTCAAGTTCAAAAATGAAAAGCTTTTTATATTATCAGCGTTCCTTCTTTTCAAGTAATGAAGATGTGGTTTTAAGTGATTTACGCTCAAGCCTTACGGCAAATCCTAGAAATAAAGATTCACTTTACAGACTGTATCAGATTTATTACGGCAAAAAAGACTGGAGACGCTCGCAGTATTATTTAAAACAGGTAGTAGCCTTAGACCCTTCAAACACCCAGTACTTAACGCTTAATGCTGAACTCGATTCCCTGCAGGGTAAATAGTTTATATAAGAGTGAACTAAGCTTTTTTCAAAATGAAATAAATCCCTTGTCTAATCTTTGTTAATCGTGATATTCTATCTTAAATATTTTAAAAAAAGGAAGGAATGTTTTTATGAATTTTATTCCATTTTTACTCCAGGCTCAACAGACTGCTGAAGGAGCAAATCCTGCTGCCGGTGCTGGTGGTGGTTTGGGTATGTTTATTCCATTACTACTTATTGTTGTTATAATGTATTTCTTTATGATTCGCCCACAGAACAAAAAGCAGAAAGAAACTCAGAAAATGCTTGATGCTCTTAAAAAGGGTGATAAAGTAATTACAATCGGTGGTATTCATGGTGTTGTATCACAAGTAAAAGAAAATACTGTTGTTATTAAAGTTGATGATAGCTGTAAGATTGAATTTAACAGAACAGCTATTTCTACAGTTTTAACAGATAAGCCTGCTGAACCAGAAGTTAAAGAAAAGAAATCTTTCTTTGGTTTTGGCAAAAAAAATAAAGAAGAAAAAGAAACTGCTGAAGTAAAAGAAGAAAGCGCTTCTAAAGATTCTGAGGATGGAGAATAAAATGAATAAAAGAAGTCGTTTAGTTCTTATTCTTGCTGTTCTCGCAGTTTGTTTCGCATTCCTGTGGCCTTCAATTACCTGGTATGCAAGAACTCCAAAAGAAGAACAAGCTTTAGCATTAGGCTCAATGGAAAGCATTAGAGACTATTCTATGGTAAAAGCCGCAGAAGATGTTGAAGAACTTTTGAATGTATTAAAATCTGATGGAGAAAAAGAAGTTCCTCAGGAATACAAGTGGCTTACAAAAATTGCTAAGAAAAATTATAAAGACCTTAATGAAAAAGCTCCAAATCCTATGCTGCTTAAGGATGTTGTTTCATCATTCACTTCTAAAAATAAACTTACATCAGCTTTCGAAAAAGTATATCGCGAAAAGCTTTTGAAAGCAAAAAATAACTATAAGAATTCAGTAAAGCTCGGTCTTGATCTTTCCGGCGGTATGAACGTTATCGTTAAGGCAGATTTAGACGCTGTAGTTGCAAACTTAACTGCTGAATCAGATGATGCTGAAACTGTAAAGAAAGAAGCTATGGCACAGGCTGTAGAAACTCTTTCAAGCAGAATTGACCGCTTCGGTTTAAGCTCTCCTACAATCAGACAACAGGGTGAAGACAAGATTTACATTGAACTCCCGGGTTCTGCTGAAACAGATCAGATTAATTCTATTATTCAGGGACGCGGTATCCTTAACTTCAGACTTGTTGATGTAGAAGCTACAAATAAGTTCATTGAATATTATTATAATCATTTAGGAACAACTTTTGATTCACAGGGAAGACTGATTGATTCTTCAATTATTCCTGAAGATACAGAAGTTATGGGCTTGTACAAAGCTGATGCTTACGGAATTGATCAGAGAGAAGGCTATCTTGTAATCAAGAAAGAAATTGCTTTGGACGGAAAACACATTAAGTCTGCTGATGTTGGAACTGAAAACGGTTCAAACAAACCACAGGTTACTTTTGTACTTGATCCTGAAGGAGCTGAAATCTTTGGAAAGTTTACTGCTGATCACGTTGGCGACAACCTTTGTATTGTAAGCGATAACAAGGTTAAATCAAACGCAACAATTCAGAGTGCAATTCCTAACGGCCAGGTTGCAATTACAGGCTTTGGTTTACAGGAAGCTCAGAACCTTAGAAAAGTATTACAGACTGCATGGCTCGATGTTCCTTTAAGCGTAGAAAGCCAGCAGGTTATTGGCGCTTCCCTTGGAACTCAGGCAATTCACCAGGGTCTTATGGCTATTGCTATTGGTCTTGCCTTGATTATGCTGTTCATGCTCATCTGGTATCACGGTGCAGGCTTTAATGCTTGTGTTGTACAGGTTTTAAACCTTTATATTATGTTCAGTATTTTGAGCGCATTGAATCTTACTCTTACACTTCCAATGATTGCAGGTATGATTCTTACAATCGGTATGGCAGTTGATGCTAACGTAATCATTTTTGAAAGAATTAAAGAAGAACGCAAGCTCGGAAAAGACAGGGCTGCTTCAATCACAAGTGGTTTTGATAACGCTTTGTGGGCAATCCTTGACTCTAACATTACAACCTTTATTGCAGCTGCATTCATGAGTCAGCTTGGAACTGGTGCAATTCAGGGCTTTGCATACTCACTTGCAATTGGTGTTCTTTCAACATTGTTTACATCACTTATTGTTTCAAGATTGATGTTCGACTTCCAGACAGAAGTTATTCAGAAGAAAAATATTAGCATTGGCTGGGGAGTAAAATAATGAAAGAAATTAAAAAATATAGTAAGGCATTTCTTCCTTGTGCAATTTTAAGTTTAGTAGTTATTGTATTTGGTATAGTTGGATTCTTTGTTAAGGGAATTAATTTAGGAATCGATTTTGAACCTGGTCTTATTGAAGAAGTAAAAATCGCTCCAAGTGCAATTGAATTAACATATAACGGAAGTGCTGCAGTTTCTATTGAAACAAACAACACAGAATTAAGTGTAGTTGTAAGTGGTACTGGTGCTGAAAATCAGACAAAGAAATTTACTTACGGAAAATATCCAACTGTAAAAGATATGGTTGATGGATTAAATACTGTAGAAGGTGTTACAGCTGTATTAAAAAATAATGCTGATTCTGACACTTACGGAATTTTCACAAATTCTGCTGTCAGTGCAAAACTTTCTTCAGATGTTCCATACTTCTTATATGTTCCTGCAGAAGAAAGCGCTTCAATTGATGAAGTTAGAGATTCACTTTCAGGATTAAATGTTGTAGTAAAAGAACTTGGTTCAGATGATAACCGTTCATTCCAGATTAGAACACCAATTTCTGATGATTCAAAATCAAACTATGAACTCACAAGTGAAATCAACAAAAACTTACAGGAAAAATTTGGTGAAGATGAAGTTGCAATCATTAAAACTGATTTCGTAGGTTCAGGCCTTTCTTCATCACTTGCAAAAAAATCTGTAGTGTTAGCATTAGTTACAAGCCTTTTGATCTGGCTTTATGCAACAATCCGTTACCGCTATGATTTCGCTTTAGGTTCTGTAGTTGCTTTAATTCACGACTGTTTGATTATGTTCACTTTCATTTTCTGGACAGGAATTGAATTCTCTACAACAACACTCGCTGCAGTTTTAACAATCTTTGGTTATTCAATTAACGCTACAGTTGTTATTCTGGACCGTGTAAGAAACAATATTAAACTTGTTGAAACAAAGAAATTTAACGACATCCTTGATGCTTCAATTTCACAGACATTCTCACGTTCTATTATTACAACAGTAACAACTTTATTTGCAGCAATTTCACTTTGGGTATTTACAACAGGAAGTATCCGCGATTTCGCAATAGTATTAACAATCGGTTTAATTTCAGGCTGTTATTCATCAATGTTCATCAGCTCAGGCTTTATTTCATTGATGAGAAGACGCTGGGAGCCAGGCGAAAACGCTTTCCGTGTTAGACCTAAAAAGTCAACTGCAAGAAATAACTAATTAGATTAAGAAGTAACTGATTAGATTATAAATAATTTTTTATAAAATCCGTCGTAATATAGAAATATAATTGTGGCGGATTTTTTTTTGGTGTTTTTTAGTAATGAAAATAATTCGTGCAAAAGTTTTAGGCTATTGTATGGGCGTTAGAAGAGCTGTAGAAAAACTTGAGAAAGCTATAGAGTCTTCTGGAAATAAAAAAATATTTACGCTCGGTCCTCTGATTCATAATCCTTTAGTAATGCAAAGTTTTAGAGAAAAAGGTGTGAACATTTTGCATGAAGAAAATATTTGTGGAATTGATTCTGATAGTGTAGTTGTAATTCGTGCACACGGGACTACAACTTCTGTTTTGAAAAAATTGAATGAGTGTGGCTGCACTGTAATAGATGCCACCTGCCCTAAAGTTTTACTGAGCCAGAAGAGAGCAAAGGAATGGAGTGAAAAGGGATATAAAATATTTCTTGCCGGCGATAAAAATCATGGCGAGGTTGTAAGCATCTGTTCCTATGCAGAAAATCCTGTCGTTATAGAAAATTCTTCTGAGGCTAAAAATCTGGAGATTCCGGAAAAAAGTATTTTACTTGCACAGACAACTTTTAGTCCGCATGAGTTTAATTCTATTTGCCAGATACTTAAGGAAAAAAATAAAGATTTAGTTGTTTTCGATACAATCTGCAGCGCAACAATGGAAAGACAAAATGCGCTTCTTGAATTAAAAGATAAAGCTTGCGGCATCATAGTTATTGGCGGTAAAAATTCTTCCAATACAAAAAGACTTTACGAAACTGCTTTGACAATTTGCAGCAGAGTTTGTCTTATAGAAAAAGAAACTGAAATACCGGCGGAGTTTTTTTCTTTAGAAACAGTCGCAATAACAGCCGGTGCCAGCACTCCTGATAATATCATCAGTCAGGTCGAAAATGAATTGGTTTTGGGTTATAATAGATGTAGCTTTTAAAAAAGTTTTTAAGAGTTTCATTATAAAAATATTGCTAAATGAAAAGGGGATATGAAATGAAAAAGTTTTTTATTCTTTTAAGTGTGATGATTTGTTCTGCTTCAGTTTTTGCCTACAACCCTCCTTTGGGTGGTGAAAATATTTCGCGCTTAACAAATCCTGATTTAATTGGTGGTTCTTCAAGTGCAGCTGGAGGAGCCTTATATACGATTACACCTTCTTCAATTGTATTTAATCCCGCTTTAACTGCACGCGAAGAAAGAGTTGATTTTTGTCTCGATGGAACTGTTTTCTTTAATACAAATAAAGTTGAATTAAATGGAGTTGAAGATAAAACTGCCGGCGGTGCTTTTGATTTGGGAGTAATTTTTCCAACTCGCTTCTGTGTATTCTCAGGAATCATGCAGGGAGTGTTCGCTCATTTTAATACAATGAATTTACGAAATTCACTGGTGTTCCATTTCAATATTTCTAAAGATGTTGTTGCAGATAAACTTTCTGTAGGAATGAATTTGTATTCAGGCTTTTACATGGGCGAAGGCTCTGATTTTTCAATTGGTGCTGATTTAGGATTTTTATACACTTTCGGCGACTTAGGTTTCCTAAGAAATTCAAGACTTGGATTTGCATTCCTGAATCTTGGTAAACCAGTAAACGGTGCAAGCTATAAAACAAACGGAATCAATTCAAATGAAGGAAGTACAGATTATCCAGCTTTCCTTACACCGCGCTTTTCTTTTGCAGGCGATTTATTCAATGCCTATAAATTCTCAGGCGGTTTTTACACTGACCTTTCCTTCCCTACATTCCAGAATGTTGTTTTTGATTTAGGCTTTGGCTTTAACTGGAATAAATGCATTTCATTAAATACCTGCTGGCAGGTTAATATGCGTGAAGTTATTGAAAATGGTAAAACTGGTCTTTTGTGGCCAAGCGTAAACTTAAGCTTCAAATTTGATTTTAATTCTTCAAAGATTTCTATGAAAAATGCTGACTGGGAAAAGAGTGAAATTGTGCCTTCTATTGCATGGCAGAATTTATACAACGGAATTCAGGCAATAAGTTTTGGTGCAAATATGTATATGGGAATGGCCGATGTAACTGCTCCAGAAATTTTCCTGTGGGATGAAGAATAAAAGTGAAAGGGAGAATGAAAATTATGAATTACGGAAAAAAGCTGTTTTTAACTTTGAGTTTGATTTTTTCTTCAGTCTTACTTTTTGCTGAAAAAGGTCCTGTTTATATTTCGCCAAACAACGACGGTGTACAGGATGTTCTTGAAGTTCCTTTAAAGATAAAAGAAAAGCGCTATGTTAACGAGTGGAGTTTTATCATCTTTAATGAAAAGGGTGAAGTTGTAAGGACTATTGGCAATAAAGTTCCGCTTCCAACTAAAATTACATTCAAGACCTTCTTTAAGGCTTTATTCACTCCAAAGCAGACTGTAGAAATTCCTTCTTCAATTGTATGGAATGGATTTTTTGATGACGGTCGATTAGCTCCAGACGGAAAGTATTTTTATCAGTTTTCTGCAACAGATGATAACGGAAACTCTGCAACTACTTCCCGCTTTGTAGTTATAGTTGATAACACTGCTCCAGAGATTAAGCTTACTGATTTAACAGGAAACGCAAAAAACTTTGGAGAGGGTTCTAAAGCTGTATTAAATATTCAGCAGTCAGGTTCAGAAGAAAAACTTTGGGTTGCAAAATTCACTGATGTTTCGGGCAATGTTGTAAAGACCTTCAAGTGGGAAGACAGTGAACCTTTAACACTTTCATGGAACGGTTCAAGCGATTCTGATTCTATGGTAAGTGACGGCGTTTACAATTACGAAATTTCTTCTACAGACCTTGCAGGAAATAAAAGTGAAAAAGCTGTAATTACAAACATTATTTTTTCAACTGAAAAGCCACAGATTTCCTTGTCTCTGGAAAAGTCAAAATATTTTTCTCCTCAGGGAAACTCTCCTGTAAAGACAATGAATTTTAATGTTTCTGTTCCAGATTCTAAATCAAAGGTTAATGCACTTTCTGCATGGGCTTTGACTGTAGAAAACAAAGACGGAACTGAAGTATATAGAACTTATTCCGGCTCAAATGTTCCTCCTGCTTCACTTATTAAATTCGACGGTAAGAAAGAAGATTCTTCATTCCTTCCTCAGGGAGAATACCGCGCAAAACTTACTGCAAAGTACTTAAACGGTTATGAACCTGAACCTGCTTATTCACCTGTATTTGTTCTTGATAACGATACACCTGTTGCTGCAATTGAACTTCCTACAAACAAAGTGTTCAACGGAAAAGATGTATTTAAAATTTCGCAGGGTATAATGAAGTATGAAAGTGCTTATACAGGCGAAACCTACTGGACTGGTAAAATCATCAGTGCTAATGGAAAAATTGTCCGCCAGTTTAATTTTGGTACAAACTTAGATTCTATTGTTGAATGGAACGGTATGGACGATTCGTTAAGTCTTGCTTCTGACGGTGAATATTATTATGTTCTCGAAGTTAAAGACCTGGCAGAAAACACAAATACTTTTGGCGGAAAGAAAGAAACTGCATTTAAACTTGATACAAGTTCAACAGAGCTTTTACTTACAACAAATGTTAATGCCTTCTCTCCAAACGGTGACGGCATTCAGGATACTGTTAATTTCAATGTAGTTGCAAAAGCTTCAAGCGGTATCAGCAGTTACGAACTTAAAGTTTTGGATTCACGCCAGAACCTAATTAAAACTTTCAACGGCAAAGGTTCAATTCCTTCTTCAATTAAGTGGGACGGAAAAAATGATAAAGACATTCTTGTTCAGGATGGAAAATATTTTGCCAAGTTAAAGACAGTTGCTAACAGCGGAACAGAAGCAGAAGCAAGCAGCGGTGTTTTCGAGATTGATACAGCTTATCCTGAAATTTCTGTTTCATCACCATATCTTGATTTTTCTCCTGATGGTGTAAGCAAAAAACAAAGTCTTCCTGTAAATGTTGAAAAGTCTACAACAGAAGCTTTGTGGCAGGCAGAAATTATCAATTCAAAATCAAAGAAGACTGTTCGCCTTTTAACCTGGAAAAATTCAGATGTAAAGAGTTTTGCCTGGGACGGTACAGATGATTCTGGAAACAAGGCTGAAAACGGATTGTACACAATCAAAATTTCTTCTAAGGACAATGCAGGAAATGCGTGCGAGGTTGTAGTAGATAAAATCAATCTGGATACAAGGGCTGCAACTGGATATGTTACAAATCAGCTGCCGGGAATTTCTCCTAATGGCGACGGAAAGCTTGATGTTCAGCGATTTGACATTAATCTTTCTTTACAGGAAGGAATCTCTGACTGGTCATTCAGTTTAGTTGATTCAGCTTCTAGAACAGTAAAAACTTTCTCTAAAGAAAAAGATAATTCTGTAAATGTTCCAAAAGCTATTAACTGGGCCGGCGATACTGATGACGGTTCAATTGCTGACGGATTTTTTACCGGTGTTCTTCATGTAGAATATGCAAAGGGAAATACAGTTGATGTTACCTCTTCTTCATTTGTTTGTACTGCAAATGCACCTGCTCTAAAAGTTCAGTCTCGACCTGCATATTTCAGTCCTGATAATGACGGAAGTGATGATGATTTGTTCATTCTTTTGGGCTGTAAAACAATTGCCAACTTAAAGAACTGGTCTTTCACAATTTACGACCGAAATAAAAATCAGTTCTGGAAAACAAGCGGTAAGTCTACAATCACTGAAAAAATCATCTGGGACGGAAGAGGAAACAACGGTGATTTAGTTGAATCTGGTGAAGACTATTCTTACGAGTTCAAAGTTACTGATGATTTGGGAATGACTGGTGTTTACAATGGTGTTATCCAGGTTGATGTTCTTGTTGTTAGAGACGGTTCAAAGCTTAAGATGCAGGTTCCTTCTATTATATTTAGAGCTGACAATGCAGACTTTGGCGTTCAGGTTTTAGATGATAAAGGAAATGTTGTAAAGGCTGGAATTACACAGGAGCAGAGTAAGAATAATGATCGAGTCTTAAAGCGTATTTCTGAAATCCTTAAGAAGTTTAACGATTACAATGTAACAATTGTAGGACATGCAAATATTGTAAGCGGAACTCAGGAAGAAATTAAAGAACTGAAAGACCTTTCTGAAGCACGCGCTAAATATGTAAAGTCTGTTCTGGTTAAAAATGGAATTTCTTCTAACCGCCTTTCTGTAGAAGGTCATGGTGGAGATGAACCAGTTGCAAGTACAACAGATAAAACTGTTAACTGGAAAAACCGCCGTGTAGAATTTATTCTGGAAAAATAGTTCATTATATTGAATGTAGATTAGTACAAATTTGTTAATATTCTATTGACACGAATACTAAATTTCTGTATATTTAATCTACATTCAGCAATGAATGCTCCCTTAGCTCAGTCGGTAGAGCAACGGACTGTTAATCCGTGTGTCGCTGGTTCAAACCCAGCAGGGGGCGCTAAGACCTGTCGTTAATCGGCGGGTCTTTTTTTTTTGCCTAACGCGTAAAACTGATGGTGAAGAGATGTTGAAATAAATTCAGCATGACAGTCTTCTTCTCCATAAACTTAGCACGCCGCGGAGCCCCTTGCCGACCGCAGTGAAACGAGGACGGTGAGTGCTAATGAAGGGCGGAGGGGCGGATGATGCAGTGAATGTTTTCTTAGCAGAAATTGCTTTAGTGCGGGTGAAACATGCGTTTCTACAAACTTGCGGAACAAAAAAATATTCACAGTTAATGCTTTTTGCTGTAAAATTATACTTATGAAAATTATGATTATTGGTGCCGGCTTTACTGGTACTCAACTTGCGAAAAAATTAATCAATGAAAAAAATGAAGTTACTATAATTGACAACGACGAAGATGTGGCGCGTCATGTTGAATCGAATCTGGACTGCTCTGTTTATGCTGTAGACGGAAATAATCTGCAGAACCTCGAAGATGCCGGAATTGCAAAAATGGATGCGCTGGTTACTTTGACTGAAAACGATGAGATTAATATGATTACCTGCTCCCTGGTTGATTCTGTTTATCCTGACCTTCTGAAAATTGCCCGCGTTAGAAATTATGCTTATTATGTAAATACAAATTCTGTTAAAAAAATACACGCTGATTCTTTTTCTAAAGACCACAGGCCTCTGTACGGGATAAATTATATGATTCACCCGGACGTTGAGGCGGCTCTTGCTATTTGTAAGGCGGTGGAACATGGTGCCGTGAGTGAAGTCCTTTCTTTTGGCGAGAATGATTTTGAACTTGCCAGTGTGCAGATTGAAAAGGATTCTGTTTTTAACGGGAAGGAATTAAAGGACATCAGGAATCTTGCTTCTTTTAAATTTATTATTGTTTATGTTGAACGCGGTGAAGATGCATTTTTGCCTGCGGGAAATACTGTTTTAACTGAGGGCGACAGGATTGGTGTTATTACTAAAAAAGATGATATTAATTCTTTGCTTGAGCTTTGCGGCACTAAGATTGATTTTATAAAAAACATTGCTTTGGTTGGTGCTGGAAGAATTGGTACTCTTGTTGCTGAGAATTTAATCGGGAAAGAAAGACCGTCGTTGTTCAGCAGATTATTTGCTTCAAAAAAGACTGCCCAGAATTTTGTGATTATTGATTCTGACAAAAACTTGAGTAATGAGGCCCAGCAAAAATTTCCATCTGCCAGAGTTTTCTGCGCTGATGCTACAGATGAAAGCTTTATACAGGAAGAGGGGCTTGATAAATTTAATCTTGTAATTTGTGCAACCCACAATCACGAAATGAATATGATTATTTCTGCTTATCTTGAAAGCCTTGGTGTGGGTAAATCAATTGCGCTGGTTGCTCATTCTACATTTATTGATATTGCCCGAAAACTTGGAGTGGATGTTTCTATTCCATTACGCGATACTGTTGTTGATTCCATTATGAGTCACTTGCATGGAAAAACTGTTACTGGTATTCATACTGTTGCGGATGGCGTTTTTGAAATTGTTGAATGTGATTTGAGCAGGCATAATGAATTTTCCGGTAAGATGTTAAAGGATATTTCTATTCCTGGTGAATATTTGATTCTGCTCATTAAGAAGGCGGGAAGTAAAAATTATATTATTCCACAGGGTGATACTGTTCTTTCTTCCGGCGATCATCTGGTTCTTATTGAAAGAGCTGAAGATAAAAAGATTCTAAAGAAGTTTAGCGAGGAATAAAATGCTTTATACAATTGTCAGGATTGTAGTTTATATTCTGGGCCTCATAGGAACGACTTTTATTATTCCTCTTTTAACCTGCATTTTCTGCAAGGAATATTCTGTTATTCCTTCGTTTTTAATTCCTATGGTTTCCAGCTGGGTCTTGGTTTTAATTTTTGTTCTTACGGGCAAGAATAAAAAGACTACGTTAAACATCAGGTCTTCATTTTTAGTTGTTTTCTTTGCATGGATTTTTGCGAGCCTGTTTGGTGCACTTCCTTTTCTTATTAGCGGTGCAATTCCGGATTTTACAAATGCTTTTTTCGAAAGTGTTTCAGGCTTTACTACTACAGGGGCGACAATCCTTTCTGATATAGAAAGTTTACCCAGAAGCATTAATTTGTGGCGATGTCAGACGCACTGGCTTGGCGGCATGGGAATTGTTGTTTTAACGGTTGCTCTTCTTCCACTGCTTGGTATTGGAGGGTTCCAGCTTATTAAGGCAGAAACGACTGGTCCTGAGAAAGGTAAGCTTACTCCCAAAATTACAACGACGGCAAAGGTTTTGTGGTTTATTTATTTTGCATTTACTGTTATTGAAACTGTTGCTTTAATGATTGCCGGAATGGATTTTATTGATGCTCTGAGTCATTCGTTTTCAACTTTAGGTACGGGCGGATTTTCTACACGGAATAATTCCATTGCTTCTTTTAATTCTCCTGCGATTGAAACGATTTGCAGTGTCTTTATGACTTTTGCTGCCATAAACTTTTCTATGTATTATCTGGTGTTCAAGAGAAAGTGGAATGAGATTTTTTCTAACACTGAATTAAAGACTTTTTTTGGCATGCTGTTATTTGCAGTTCTTTCAATTACTTTGATTGAATTAAAATCTTACGGCAGCTTTTTCAGTTCCCTGCGATATGCTTATTTCCAGGTAATTTCTATTTTCAGCACTACAGGTTTTTCTTCCTGCGATTACACTAACTGGAAGCCTGCTGCCCAGGTTATTATTTTTGCACTGTTTTTTATTGGCGGCTGTTCAGGTTCTACAAGTGGTGGTTTCAAGGTTGTGCGCTGGTCGATTCTGTTTAAGCAGATGCAGAATGAAGTAAAGAAAATGCTTCATCCGCACGGATTGTTTTCGATTCGCTTAAATAAGGCTGTCGGCAGAAAAGATATTGTTTTTTCAGTTGCGGCTTTTGTTTTCATTTATTTTTTCATCATTATCATTACGACTTTTCTTACATCGCTTTCCGGACTCGATTTAATGACTTCCTTTTCAGGTGCTGTCAGTATGGTTGGAAATGTTGGTCCTGGCTTTAATCTTTTAGGACCTTCCTATAACTGCGGATTTCTTGCGCCTTTCGTTAAATGGTGGTATTGCATTGTAATGATTGCAGGTCGTCTTGAACTTTATACAGTGTTTATTTTCCTTTCGAGAGAGTACTGGAAAAAATAATTTCTTACGCTTCAAGTGCTAAATCGCATACGGTTGCATCACAGGCTTTAACTAAATCTTGTGGTGCAATTTTAATCTGCTGTCCTCGAATTCCTGCGCTTATAAAAACATAGTCGCATAATAAAACTGATTCATCTATAAATGTCCTGTATTTCTTTTTCATTCCGATTGGTGAACAGCCGCCTCGTACATAACCTGTTAGTGCCAGAAGCTGTTCCTGTTTTACAGGAGTTATTTCTTTTGAGTTGCTTACATTTCTTGCCTTTTTTAAATTGATTTCGCAGGTTGCATTCTGGCAGAAAACAAAAATTTCTTTTGATTCATTTTGCATTACGATTGTTTTAAATACACAGTTTGCATCTTCATTTAATTTTGAGGCGGTTAAATTTGCAGCACCTTTAGAAAGAGCGTGGTCTGTGTTGTCTTCGTATTCAAGTGTTTCGTATTGGATTTTTAAGCCGTCCAATATGCGCATTGCATTTGTCTTTTTCATTTTGCAGCACTTGAGTTTACAATGTATGAGCCACAGTTTTTGAATGTGTCAATTTCTTCCAGGCGTTTTTTCCAGTATTCTGCTTCTGTCTTTGTAGTGTAAGGGCCTACTCTGACTCTGTAATAAAGCTTGTTACCGTCGTTGTGTGTAAATACTTCGCACTGAATTTTGTTGCTGTCTAATTTTGCTCTTGCTTCATCGGCAGTTTTTTTGCTTGTGTAAGAAGCAACCTGTACCCAGAATCTGTCAGGAACTTTTGTTTCAGTTTTAGTTACTGTGTTTGAAGAAGGTTTCTTTTCGGCAGTTTTTTTTGTGTTTGCTGCAGATGTTGATGAAGAAGCTTTTTTAGTTTCTGTTTTATTGCTTTCTTTTACAGCTGAATTTGTTTTTGGCTTTTCGTCAAACAGTTTATGTGATTCATAGATTCTGTTTTCTTTTGTTTCATTGATTGCTTTCTTTGCAGCATCATTTTGTGCAATTACTACAGGAGCTGGAATTGGATTGTATGTAGAATTTAAATTGATTGTAATACTGTCCTGTGCTCCATAAATTTTTGCTGAACCGTTTGCAATTACAGTAACTGTGTCTGTTGTAATGTTTTGTCCGTTTGTGCTTGTTGATGAAGTTTGTGTTTCGCCAGCTGTGCCTGATGAATTCTGTGTGTTTTGTGGAACTGGAGTTGCTAAAGCTGTCAGCGGGATTTGTGCTGTTTGATTTTCTGGCTGCTGTGTTGTCTGTGCTTGTGAGGTTTCAGAAGTGTAAGGCTCGCTTGAATCCATTACATTAAAGTAGTTCTGATTAGGAATCTCAATTTCATCCTTTTTAATATCATTAGCATTGATTAAATCAATTTGAGGTTTAGCTTTTACCTCATCATTTTTTGAAAACGGAGAAGTAAATGTATTGTTTCTATTAAATTCAATTTTTGAAATAAGAACTGCACCCAAAACAATAAGTAAAAAAATACCGGATGCGATAAGAATAAGTAAAGATCTTTTTTGTTCCATTTTAATCCCCTGATATACTGTCAAGAATTCTTTGAAGTCTGTTTTCAACTGTTTTTCTTGAACCTATATTCCATACTATTCTAATATCGGCATTTGATTTTTTATATTTAGTAAAAAGATTTTTTTGATTTCTGAAGCGGTTTCGAATTTGTTTCAGCGGAAGGCCATCTCTTTTTTTTGCCCGGATTATCCTGCACAGAAGAGGGGATTTTACGAACAGGATTTTATCTACCAGGTTTATTGTTTCTACTTTATACAGGAGTGTTGCGTTTATAATCAGGTTTTTGCCTTTGTTTTCCCGTATAAAACTGTTGAGCTTTTCCGTGATTTTTGGATAAACAATTTGTTCCTGTTTTTTTACAAGTTCTTTATCCTGAAAAATCAATTCTCCTAGAGCACGCCTGTTTATTGTACCGTCTGGATTTGTAAGGTTTATATTTTTACTTTTTGCGAGAGACGAAAATGCCTGCAGAATTTCCTGTTTACATTCTTCAATTACATTGTGTGCAACTAAATCTGCATCGATAGAAATAAATCCTTTTTCTTCCAGCAGCGAACAGATAAAGTTTTTTCCGCTCGCCATTGGGCCTGTAACGCATAAAATCATCAGTGGAAAAGCCCCCAGTTTTTACCGTATTCAATGCTTACTCTTAACGGTACATTTAATTTGTAGGCGTTTTCCATTTTGTCTTTTATAAGCGCTATAGTCTTTTCTATTGTTTCCTTATCATCAGGGCATTCAAAAATTAATTCATCGTGAACCTGCAAAAGCATTTTTACGTTTTCGTATTCTTTTTTCTGAAGCTCCTTATCAATATCGAGCATTGCTTTCTTTACAATGTCTGCAGCGCTTCCCTGAATCGGCGAGTTTATGGCAATTCTTTCTGCTGCATTTGCTGCTATTTTGTTAGAAGAATTTATTGCACTTATGTAGCGTTTTCTTCCGCTTATAGTTTGTACATAGCCTGTTTCCTTGCAGTTAGAAATTGTTCTGGAAATAAACTCTTTGATTCCGCTGTATAAATTAAAATAGTTGTCTATAAAATTCTTTGCTTCTGTTCGTGAAATGCCCAGGTCCTTTGCGAGCCTGAAGGAACTCATTCCGTACATAATTCCAAAGTTTATTGTTTTTGCATTTCGTCTTTTGTCGCTCGTAACTTCTTCCGGAGGTATTGAATAGATTAGTGAGGCAGTTGCTTTGTGAACATCAATTCCTTCGTTGAACGCTTTGCACATATTCTGGTCGCCGCTTAAATGGGCAAGCACTACAAGTTCAATCTGCGAATAGTCCGCGCTGATTAAAACTTTTCCTTCACCGGCTGTAAATGCTGTTCTGATTCTTCTGCCTAAATCGTCGCGGACTGGAATGTTCTGTAAGTTTGGGTCCTGGCTTGAAAGTCGTCCTGTTGCAGTTCCTGTCTGTAAGAATGAAGTGTGAATCCGTGAGTTTTTATCTTTTAGAAGAGGCAGAGTTTCTACATAAGTGGTCTGAAGTTTCGTTAAGCTTCTCCAGCTTAAAATAAGCGGCAGGATAGGGTCATCTGTTTCCTGCAAAAGTTCTTCCAGGACGGAAGTGTCTGTAGAAAAGCCAGTCTTGTTTTTCTTCAGCGGTTTTAACTTTCTGTCTTCGAATAAAACTTTTTGAAGCTGCTTTGTGGATGAAATATTAAATTCGCTTCCTGTGATTTCAAAAATATTTTTTTCGAGGATACTGATTTTTTCTTTTAGTTCTGCACCAAAGCTTTCGAGTTCACCTGCATTTAAATGGATTCCTTCTATTTCCATTTTTACTAATACTTTTAGAAGTGGAAGCTCTGTTTCATAGAATATTCTGTTGATTTCCTTGTTCTTTTCTAATTCAGTTTTCAGCGCCTTCCATAGCATAAAAGTAAAGTCTGAATCTTCTGCGCCGTATCTGTATGCGTTTTCAAGTTCAACATCAGCAAAGGTTTTTCCTTTTGGAACAATGTCTGTAAACTCAATTCCTTTAAGGCCCAGAAATTTTTCGCTTAAAGTTTCCAGTGTCAATGAGCCTTTTCCTTCCCTGTCAGGATTAAGTAAATATGCTGCAACCATTGTATCTATAACCCGGCACTCTGGAAGTGGAAGTCCCTGCGAGTACAAAACTTTTAAATCAAACTTAGCATTATGCATTATGACCGTAACTTCCGGGTTTGAAAAAAGTCTTTCCAGCTGCTTTAATGCAAATGCAAGCCCTATAGTCTGTGGAGCAAACATTTCTCCGGGCAAAATGATTGGGACATACACAGCTTCTTTTTCTTTACAGCATAAACTGAAGCCCACTAAAGAACAGGTAAAAGTGTCTAAGCTTGTAGTTTCTGTGTCGAATGCAATGGTTTTGTCCTGTGTGCCAAGAAATGAATCAATGTAGGAAGCCAGTTCATTTTCGTTTACAAAATATCTGTAGCTTTCTGTTGCGTTTTGCTTTATTTCGCGTGGTGTGTTTTCTGTGTTGTTTTCTTCTATATATATATTTTCTTTTGCATCAGGGGCAGCGTCTTTTGCATCTGGGACAGCAGCTTTTTCTTTACTGGCTGGAGAATCAGTTCCGTTTTCAGTCATTGTTGAAGCCGAAGAATACATTTTTGAGATTTGGTAAGCACCGAGTTCTGAAAGCTTTTTTGCTGCAAGAGAAAAGTTTAAATTGTCTGTCTTAAATGAATCAAAGTCGATTTCAACAGGAACTTCATCGCATAAAGTTATAAGTTTTTTAGAAAAATATGCATTGTCCTTATCGTTCCTGATTTTTTCTCCTAAAGCGCCCTTAATTTCATCAGCGTGCTCATAGATTCCGTCTAAGGTCTGGTATTCAGTCAAAAGCTTGAGTGCGGTTTTATCTCCAACGCCTTTAACGCCCGGAATATTATCAGCGGTATCCCCGGTTAAAGAAAGGTAGTCTAAGATTTTATCAGCAGTCACTCCCCATTTTTTTACAACTTCTTCCGGTCCGTTGATTTCCCATCCGCCATTGAATTTGTCCGGCTGCATTTCCTCGCAGTTTTCATCAACTAGCTGTAAAAGGTCTTTATCGCCTGAAAGAATCCGGAGCCTGTAGCCTTCTGCCTTGCATTTTCTCGCAACAGTGGCAATTATGTCATCTGCTTCGTAGCCGTCTTTTCTCAAGACAGGAATGTTTAAGCTTTCAAGAATGTCTTCTATCCATGGAACCTGTGCATGCAAGTCTTCAGGAGTTTTTTCGCGGTTAGCCTTGTACTCGGGAAAAAGTTCGTGCCTGAAAGTTTTTGTCCTTGAGTCAAAAGCTGCAACCAGATATGCGGGTTTGTATTTTTGTATAAGTGCTTTCAAATTCTTAAAGAAAATTACTACTGCACTGATGTTTTCGTTTTTCGAGTTTGTCAAAGGGTGATTTACAAGTGCGAAATATGCTCTATAAATAAGTCCGTATGAATCTAAAATATAAATTGTTTTGTCTTCCATAGATTGTATCATAGCAGATTTATTTATTTGTATCGAGATTGAATGCAATTCATTTCAAAATCTTGAATAACGCGTTGTAACTTGGTAATATAATCTATTATGACTGCAAATGAACTTCGCTCAAAATATATTGAGTTTTTTAAATCAAAGAATCATGTTGAAATTTCAGGCCAGAGTTTAATCCCTGAAAACGATCCTTCAGTTTTGTTTACAACTGCTGGAATGCACCCTTTAGTTCCATATTTATTAGGTGAAAAGCATCCTTCTGGAACTCGTCTTACAGATTATCAGAAATGTGTTCGAACCGGGGATATTGAAGAAGTTGGAGACCCTTCGCATTTAACCTGTTTTGAAATGCTTGGAAACTGGTCTTTAGGTGATTATTTTAAGAAAGAGTCAATTTCATATTCTTATGAATTTTTGACAAGCAAAGACTGGCTCGCCTTAGATCCTAGAAAAATTTCCGTAACAGTATTTGCCGGAGACGAAAATGCTCCTCGCGAGGAAGAAGCTGCTCAAATCTGGAAAGATAACGGAATGCCTGAGGATAAAATTGCATATCTTCCTGCAAGCGATAACTGGTGGGCTGCAGGTCCTACAGGTCCTTGTGGTCCGGATACAGAAATATTCTACTGGGTTGGAGAAGGACTTCCTCCTGCCGGTTCAAATAAGGGAACTGACAGCGCTAACTGGATGGAAATCTGGAACAATGTATTTATGCAGTACAATCGTGTTGATGAAAAAACACTGGTTCCGCTTCCAAAGCAGAATGTTGATACAGGTATGGGACTTGAAAGAACAAACTGTATTTTGCAGGGTAAAACAAGCGTTTATCTTACAGAAGTTTTCCAGCCTATAATTCAGAAAATCGGTGAACTTTCAGGCGGCTATTCTTATGGCAGCGATGGAGAAAAAGACAAGAGTGTCCGCATTATTGCAGATCACTGCCGTGCAGCTACATTTATTATTGGCGACCAGAAAGGAATTTCTCCTGACAGAGTTGGTGCCGGCTATGTATTGCGCAGACTGATTCGCCGTGCAGTTCGTCATGGAATGAAGCTTGGAATTGAAAGAGCATTCTTAGCAGAAGTTGCTGATGTTGTAATTGCAAACTTCAAGAATGCATATCCTGAACTTGAACAGAATGCAGAAAGAATTCGAAAAGAATTAACAACTGAAGAAGAAAAATTCAGACTTACATTAAAGAAGGGTGAAGCAGAATTCCAGAAGCTCTTGCCAAACCTTATGAAAAATCCTAAGAAAATTATCAGTGGAAAAGTTGCATATAATCTTTATGAAACATATGGTTTCCCACTAGAACTTACTCAGGAACTTGGTGCTGAAAACGGTTTTACTGTTGATGTTGAAGGCTTTAAGGAAGCAGAAAGAAAACATCAGGAGCTTTCTAAAACTGCAGAAACCGGCGCAGCAAAAGGAGGTCTTGCAGAACAGTCAGATGTAACTACAAAATATCACACTGCAACACATCTTTTACAGCAGGCTTTAGTTGATGTTTTAGGTAATCAGGTTGCTCAAAAAGGCTCTAACATTACAAATGAACGAATGAGATTTGACTTTACTTTTGAAAGAGCTATGACAAAAGAAGAAGTTCAAAAGGTCGAAGATATTGTAAATGCAAAAATAAAAGAAGATTTACCGGTTACAATGGAAGTAATGTCCCTGGAACAGGCGAAAGCAGAAGGTGCCAGAGCATTATTTGTTAATAAATATGGTGAAAGTGTAAAAGTATATACAATTGGTCGCGATCCAAAAACTGACTGGTACAGTAAGGAAGTTTGTGGTGGACCTCATGTTCAGCATACTTTACAGATTGGTGAGTTTAAGATTCAAAAAGAACAGTCCAGTTCACAGGGCGTTCGCAGAATCAGGGCTGTAATCAGCGGCGGCTTGCCATTAGATAAATAAAAAAAATAAACTGTAACTATGGACTTTGTAAAAGTGTTATATGTTCAGTGTGTGAGGTGATTTATGAAACGTACATTATCTATATTTTTAGCTGCAGTTTTTTCTGCTGCACTTAGTTTTGCTCAGGCAACAAATGATTTCCAGGTTCTTGCTACCGTAAAGCTTAATAAAAGTGAATCGGTAACCTTAAAGAATTTAAAATCACGCGTTGGTTATTTGCAGAAACAGTATGAACCATATTACGGTAAAACAGACTTCAGTGTAGAGCAGAAACAGGAAGTTTTAGAAAATGTTATCCGTGAAAAGTTAATGCTTCAGGCAGCTGCTAAGGAAAATATTGTTGTTACAGGAAATGAAGTTGATTCTTCTTTCCTGGGAATGTTTGCCCAGCAGTTAGGCGCTCAGATAACAGAAGCCCAGCTTGGTGAACTTATTCAGAATCAGTATAAAATGACTGTTGATGAATATTTGAAGCAGAATACCGGAATGGGACTTGCAGATTACAAAACACATTTAAAGAATCAGCTTACAATCCAGAAATATGTATATTCTAAAAAGATGGATGATTTAAAGAAAGTTGCTGCAACCGATGAAGAAATCAGAACCTTCTATGAAATGAACAAAAAGTCATTCGCCTGGGACGATATGCAGAAATTATTCTTAGTAATTGTACCAAAAGCTAATGATGCCGTTTCTGCCCGCGCAAAAACTGTAGATATGCAGAATCAGTATAAAAAGGATGCAAAAAAATCTGCTGAATGGGAAGCTTCAAAGGATAACGGAACTGCATATGTTGCAAGAACAATCGTTGTATCTAAAACAAGTCAGCAGGCACAGCAGCTTGGATGGAGTTATGACAAAGTTATTGAATTATTCAGTAAAGATGTTGATTATGTAAGCGATATTACAGAAACTGAAACAGACTATCAGTTCTATGTAGTTCTTAAAAAATACAGTTCAAAACTTTTAACTTTAAGCGATGTAGTTCGTCCTGAAACAACAATCACTGTATATGATTATATAAAAGGTAATTTAACACAGCAGAAGCAGCAGAAGTATTTTGAAACAGCAGCTCTTGAACTTTCAAAAGAATTAGATACACCTTCTAATGTAGAAAGAAAAAAGACTGGAGATGATTTAAAAGCTCTCTTGAACTGGTAAGAGGTAAAAAGTGTCACGAAGAAAAGGTAGAATTTTAGCTTTTCAGGCTTTGTATTCTTATGATGTAGGCCAGATGCCTTTAGAAGAGCTCTTGAAATTTGAATGGGAGCAGGATTTTTCCATCTCTGTTACTGAAGATAAAGATCTTGTAAAAGAAGTATCTGATGAAGCAATTGAAAAAAGTGATAATGAAACTTATGACTTTGCGCGAATTATTATAAGTGGAACTGTTGCTCATCTGGAAGAAATTGATAATTTGATTAAAGAGCATCTTTCTGAAAAATGGGAATTTGAGAGAGTAAATAAAGTTTCTCTGGCAATTATAAGAATGAGTGTTTTTGCCTTACTTTATCAGAAGGAATTGCCGGTTTCAGTTACAATTGATGAAGCTGTAGCAATTTCAAAGAATTACGGAGAAGATGCTTCTTATAAATTTGTTAATGGTGTTCTGGATAAAATCAGCAGGCAGTTAGCAGGTAATTAGAAGAAACAAGTTGAAACTAAGAAATAGTCTAAAAAAAATTGGAATAGTATTTCTCTTTTTTTCGAGTATTTTTTTAGGGTGTAAAAATTCTTCTCATGAAAATTTTCTAGCTTTAATAAATCAAGTTGATAATTTTATTGCATTAGAAAACGAAAATGACGCTTTACGGGAATTAGCAAATGCAGAAAAAAAAGCTTATTCTTCGTATGAGCGTCTTGCAATTTATAAACGCTACATTCAATTAAATAAAAATGACGAAGCAGAAAAAACTCTTGTAAAGGCAATAAAAAAACTACCGCAGTCAAAAGAGCTTCTTGCAGTCTACGTGAACTTCCTTCTAAGAAAAAATGAAATAACAAAAGCACTGGAACTTTCTGAAAAACTAAAAGGCACTTCTTACGAATCGTTTTATTCTGAGTCGCTTATAAAGTATGCCCTGAAAGAAAACGCCACAAATTCCAATGAATTGTTTTCGCAGGATTACAAAAAGAAGAAGAAAAAAAATAAAAAGGCTGAGACAAAATCAAGGGAAGAAAAGCAGAATCTTTTTTACGACGAGCGTTTTGTCCCGATTTACCTGAATGCATTTGAAGCCTCAAAAAATCAAAGCTTTTTAATAAATGCTTCCTGTATTTATTTAAAAAAAAATGACCTGAAACAAGCTGCATCTTTATATTCTTCCAATAATTTGGGCGCTAAGGATTCGTTTTACTGGGCGCAGTTATTCTATAATCTTTCAAGATATTCTGATGCATTAAAGTGTCTTTCGCTTGCAGAAAATCTTTGTACCCCGAAAGAGTACTTTAACAATCTATGTTTCCAGGCCGACTTAAAGTACCTTCTTGAAGAAACAGATGAATCGCAGGTTGTACGGGAAAAACTTCTAGCTTATTACAAAGACTGCAAGTCAAAGGAAGCTGCAGGAGAAACAAATTATATTTTTTCTAATGAAGAATTAATTCCTGTTTCCAATACTTTTTCGAATTCAATTCTGTATGCTAAGAAGAATAAAGACATTTATGGTGAATACGATTTACTTTGTGACTATGTAAAATTTTTCCCTTACGACATAAAGTCTCTGGCTTTGTACAGTTCCTTTGCACTTGACTGCATGAACCGGGAAGAAGATGATGAGTTTGCAAAAGCTTTAAGAAAGAATGGTTTAAAAACTATTCTGATGGAAGAAAATGACAGACTCCCTGTAGTGTCATTAAACGAAGCTTATGAAAGAATTAATTATGCTATAACCAATAACCTGTCAGTAGATTTTGAAGTGTTGAATCAAATGCTCCTGGAAGTGACGGAATATAAGTTTAACGCAAACAGAATTAAAACTGTTGTATATGAAATGCTCGAAAAATACTGCTACAGCCCAAATTTGTATCATGATATTGTGGTTCACTGGGCTTGTGACCGCTTGTTAAAGTACGGATTTAAGACAGAAGCCTATGATGTATTTATGTCTTATATAAAGGCAGTCAGTTCTAAAGCAGGTGAATTGGATTTTTCCAGTATGAATACCTGGCAGCTGGAATTTTTAGGATACTTTTATGCAGCTAATAAACAGCTCGATGAAGCAAATGAGCTTTATTCAAAAATAACGGACGAAGAAAATTCAGGTGCAGGCTCGGTATCAAGTTATGTAAACCTTGCAATAATCAATAAATACTTAAAGGACTATGATACAGCCATCAAATACTTTAATCTTGCTTTTTCTGTTTCAAAGGACCCTTTCGAAATGGCTGAAATTTTATATAGAAGTGCAGTTTGCAGTCTTGATGTTAACGATGTAAAAAGTGCCGCTCACTCTTTGCGCTATTCTTTAGCCTTGAATCCTGAACACAAAAACTCAAGGCTTTTACTGAAATACCTGCAGGCGAATTAATTAAGCAACGAAATCTTCCAGAATCTTTCTACGGCTGTTTCTCTGTAAATCTGCAATTGCTTTCTTTTCAATCTGTCTGACTCTCTCTTTTGTAAGGTTAAAGTGTTTGCCGCATTCAGCCAGTGTCATTTCTTTTTTGCCGTTCAATCCGTAGCGCATTGTCAGAATCATTGCAGATTTTGAATCGAGAGTATTAAGTGCCTTCTTTATAGAATCCTTGAGGTTTATTTCAAGTGCATTTTCATAAGGATCTACTGACGTTGCTGAAACTATTGTATCTCCTAAAGAAAGCTTGCCTGAATCATCACCTGGCAGCGGACCGTCAAGACTTAAGAAATCTCTGGAAATATTAAGCATTTCACGAACATGATATTTGGTCATACCGAGCATATTTGCAATTTCTTTCAGTTCATCATCTTCATTTAATTTTTCGAGAACTTTTAACTGAGCCTTTGCATTTTGAATCTGTGTAAGTTCATTTATTTTATTCATTGGAAGACGAATTGGGCTTTTCTTTTCAGCAATTGCCTTAAGGATTGACTGCCTGATCCACCATACAGCATAAGAAATAAAGTGATATCCTCTGTCAGGATCAAATTTTTCTACGGCTTCAATCAAACCTAAATAGCCCTCGCTGATTAAGTCTTCAAGTTCAAGGCCTCTTCCCTGATATTTTTTTGCAACATTCACTACGAATCGCATATTGGAGGTTAAAAGTTTATTTCTAGCTTCAAGATCACCATTCTTTGCTTTTTTTGCAAGTTCTACTTCTTCATCAGTTGTAATGAGAGTATTTCTTTTTAAGTCGTGTAAGTGAAGTTTTAAGATATCAACATCTTTCATAATTTTAACGCTCCTTGTTACATTTGTTATTAAATATTAAGCATTAAGCGTGCCAACTTTTGAAAGCTGCGTTTTTGAATGAATTTTGTGGATTTTCAGGGGTTTATAATTGATTTTGTGTGATTTTTAGCGATTTTTGCGTGACTTTTTGACCGTAGTAATAAAATTGTAAATAAAAAATGAGTCATTTTGATACACCGAAAGAAATTCTCCTTCTAATTGAATCAAAATGACTCAGTTTAAATGTATTTTGAATTAAAAAAACTATTCTACAATAGCAATAATATCTGCCATTTTCAAAATAAGGTATTCTTCACCATCTGCCTTGATTGTTGTGCCGGCATATTTATCGTAAAGAATTTTATCTCCAACATTTACTGAAATCTTTTCTTTTTCAGTTCCAGGACCTACAGCTTCTACAACAGCTGCCTGAGTTTTTTCTTGTGCAGTGTCAGGGATAATAAGTCCTCCTGCTGTTTTTGTTTCTGCAGGAACCTGCTTTACTAATACGCGATCTGCTAAAGGTTTAATTTTCATAATTCCTCCAAAAGTTAAGCGTTTTATATTTCAAACACTTTATTTCAATCTCTATCTATTCAAAAATAATAATCTAAGGTCAAAAAGTCAATTCCTTTTTCCTGCGTTTTTCTTGCGCAATCTATATATATATAATTATAATATAGGAATGGAAGTCAGTGATTATAAGGAATATAAATGTTCTATCGCTGATAAGGGCGTTCCGGCTAAAGCCGTCGGCTGTTTTGCACTTCACTTTCGCTCATCCTCCTCACTTCGTTGCGGTGGACTGCTGCGCAGGTGCTCCATAGCCTAACGCAAAATGACATTTAATTTTAATATAATACTTGCAGAAAACTATCATAGTAATTCTCAAAAAAGTAGGGTCCTGACAGAAGACTGGGTTGAAAGAAATCTTTACTGTCCGATATGTGGGAAGACTTATATAAATCGTTATGAAAATAATCATCCAACAGGTGATTTTTATTGCAAAGATTGTTCATCAGATTTTGAATTAAAAAGTAAAGAGAGTAATTCTGAGAAATTGTCAAAAACGATTTCTGATGGTGAATATTCAACGATGATTTCAAGAATAACTTCATTGAGAAATCCTAATTTCTTTTTTATGACCTACAAAAATTATGAAGTTAAGAATTTTATTTTGATTCCTAATCATTTTTTCACACCGCAGATAATAATAAAGAGAAATCCTCTTGGACCAAATGCCCGTAGAGCTGGCTGGACAGGATGTAATATTGATATTTCTTCTATTCCTGATTCGGGGAAAATTTTTATTGTAAAAAATCAAATTGAAATTGATCACAATACTGTTATTTCAAATTATGCAAAAACAAAAGCTTTACAGACAAAGAATCTCGATTCTAGAGGCTGGCTGTTGGATACATTGAATTGTGTAGAAAGAATAAAAGAGAAAGAATTCACACTTAATCAGGTTTATAGTTTTGAAGAAGAGTTGAAACTAAAACATCCTGATAATAATTTTGTAAAAGATAAAATTCGACAGCAGTTACAATATTTAAGAGATAAAGGCTTTATTGAATTTGTATCTCCTGGTCATTATAGAAAAATATAGGTAGGTACTTGATCTATTTGAAAATTTGATCAAGGATCGGTCTATGAAAACATTTCTTTTTTATACTGGCGAGGGAATTACATATTCTCCAACAGACGTACTATGTGAAAATTATCAAATTTTAGGATTTGAGTTTGGAAAATCTCAAGAAGAAGCATTCACTACTTTTTTGATTAATAATCTATGGATTTTAGAATATGGATTTTCACTTGAAAATATAATGACAAGGCAGGTTGAAACAAAATGACAAGTTTAGCTGACAGTATCTTTTCCTGCTTTAAATCAGCAGATTCATTTTCATTACAAGACGCGTATTCTCAATTTAAAGAAAAGCCAAATGAAACTGTTCGGGCAAGAATTTATGAAAATCTTGGAATAAAATTCAAAAGAATTGCGAAAGGCATTTATAAAACAATTTCAGATGGACAATCATGTATTATCATTGAAGGTGATGGAAGAGACCTTTCTTTTATAAAAGATAACTCTATCGATTGTATTATAACCGACCACCCGTGGAGTGATTTAAAATCAAACAAAGGTGGAAACCGTTCTTTTTCAGATTATGATTGTTTTCAATACACATTAAATGATTTTAAGGAAAAAGCTAGAGTCTTAAAAGATGGGTGTTTTCTTGTAGAGATTCTTCCAGCAGAAAATGAAAGTAATTTTCGATATCTGTATCAGATAAAAGATTATGCTGAGAAGAATGGTTTGCTTTATTATTCTAAAGTTACATGGAAAAAGGGGAATTTTGTCAGCAATACAGGAAGAAAGGCAAAAAATACACAAGATGTGATGATATTCTCAAAAGGTAAAGCAAGAAATATGAGATATGATGCCAAGAAGAGCGCGTTACAAAATCATGCTTGTTATATGAGCGGAACTACAAAAATGTTACCGACAATGTTTGATGTTCCACCAGTTCCAACAAATAGGAAAATACATCAAAGTGAATTACCTATTTCCTTATGTGAGCAAATCATTGAATATGTTACTTATGAAAACGAAGTCATTTTAGATTCATTTGCAGGAAGCGGTGTTGTTGGGCTAGCAGCTCTTAATAAAAAACGTAATTGTATTTTAATTGAAAAGGATTGCAAGATCGTTGAAAAAATAAATTCGAGGTTTGCAGAGAATATATTTTATGAAAGAAATAAATGGAGGTACACAGATGCGTGATTTGTGGTCACTCCCAGCAATCGCAAAATGGGAAAAGTCTTGCGGAAAACATCCAGCTCAAAAACCTCTTCCGTTACTCGCGCGTATAATTCTTGCTTCTACAAAAGAAAATGATTGGATTCTAGACCCATTTACCGGTAGTAGCACAACAGGCATCGCGGCTAGTTTACTGAATCGTCGCTTCTTAGGTTTAGACCGGGAAGAATCTTTTCTTGCATTGTCAAAAAATCGTCGTGAAGAAATAAATAATCCGTTAATCAGATATGAGTACCGTGAAAAAATCATGAAGTATTCTGATAAACCATTAAAAGGGATATTAGAAGTTCACGAAGAAACACCGTATTACGGTATCGATTTACCATTTGAGTAAAAAAAACATAAATCCGCTTCACAGTTTAAAATGCTAGATTGACCCATCAAACTCTTACCACAAACACATTAGTGCTTTCTATGCGTGTTATTGTATTCGGAGGGTTTATGCTTATTCTGTTCGAGTAATCGTGAAGCATTTGTTATTACTGATTCAACTGCAATTATTTTAAGGTCTTCAAGGTCGTTTTCTTCGTCGATTAATAACTGGAAAGGAGAGATATGTAATTCAATACTTAATTTAGCAAGAAGATCTGGTCGTACCCAACTTATGCCACTTTCAATTTTGCAAATGGTTTGTGGAGTAGTATCAGTTTTTTCAGCAAGTTTCTGCTGTGAAATATTTAGTTTTTCACGGTATTTTTTTACATTGCGTGCAAGAATACCGAGTATATATTTCTTATTATTCTTCATATTCTAATTTTAAATTTGTATCTATGTGAATAAAATATATTTTGAGTAGAAGTTAATTGCACTAATTAAACTGGCAGTTTAAGATTCGATTTTCTGGTGTAAGTGATAGCGTGAAATATTTTGAAAATCATTAAGGCCCCAGATTTATCATGCTAAGATAGATAAGCCTATCTGGGCACAATATCCTACTTTTACTGGAGGGAACCTTAATGAGATTCTATAAGAACCAGCATCAATTTTACATTGGTATCGACCTTCACGCAAGAACGATGTACATCTGTGTTATCA
>JAEELR010000246.1 GCA_016282835.1 Treponema sp.
CTTGTTGCAGGTATCGGTTACTACGGACATGCTTACTACATTCTTCCAGGAAGTTACAAAGTAGCAGTTCCAACCACCGAAACAGACAGCCACAGATCTAAGGGAATAAGACCCGGAGAGTCAGTTGCTTATTATGCAAATGTGACAGACATTGCAGCTGATAAGCTCGTAGAAGGTCTTGCAACGATTCATCCGGCACAGGGTACAACATTCTCTGCTACAGACTGGGGTGGAAATCTCAGAGACGGTAAGTATAGATGGGACTACAGACAGCAGAAAATTGCTGCCGGTTCTACTTACGACTACAAATATTGGAAGCAGTTTTCCGAAGGCAAGACTGTAACAACCGGTCACTTTACGTTACAGGACAGCTGCATTGCATACTCTTATTTCCAGACTGACATAAACTACACCTTTACTACAACAGACGGAGTTTCTCATACAGAAAATCTTTATGCCCTCTTTATCTATGATGATGAAACTGCAATTACAAACAAAGTTTCTAAGTATGTAAAACCTGTATCTCAGGGCGGACTCGGCTGTGCAGGTGCAATGGCATGGGTTTTCGAAGGCGATTATGAGGAACGCGATGAAGATGATAAAAGACATTCTCTGCACCTTGCACTCAACAAGGCTGCAATAGAAGATAACATTTCAAGCCCTTATGCCACACAGGAATGGACATATAACCCAGCAGGACACGGTGCATATGTTCCGCCGAAGATTGTAAAGGTAACAGGAAGCGGAAATTCAAATTCTGACAGATTCCAGTTTACTTTGAACGGATTCTCTGTTGCTCAGACTAACAGTCTTAAGGTAATCATTAAAATACCTGAGCCTGCCAGCGGTTCTGTAGAACCGTTACTCAGATCCGCAGACGGCGAACATACAAAGTATCAGCCTACAACCGCTTCGGCCATTACAAGCGGAGACTGGGCCGGATACACAGAAGTTACAGCCACAGCTTCTGCTGCCTCAACCAGTGGTCTTATGATTACCCTTAACGGAAGTTTCAGCAACTCTGTAACTTATGAAGCTTACATTGCAGAAATTACCATTAACGACGTACCTGTTACGCTTAATAATCTCAACGGTTCCGGCGTAAGCCTTATAGACCCGCCAAATAACTGATGTAAATAACAGTATATTTGTTAAAAAAAGAAAGCGATGGTTTTTAATTAAGCCACCGCTTTTTTTTATCTCTCCCCCTATCCCATCAACCATCAGCACTTCAAATTCAGCGGCAGCGGCGGGTACGGTGTTTCCTTCAGCAAATCATTTACTTCTTTCATATATATTCCCTGAATCACACCAAATATACGGTCTGCAAAATCCTGCTGTGAATAAATTTCTCCCACTTCAACCTGTGCAAAAACTACATAACTCAAAACCATTTTTACAACAGAATTTTCATCATCATCTAAAGAAATATTCACTTTAATTTCGCATCTTAATTCATTATTTGGAACAGTTTCAGGCATATAGTTCATTCTATTTAAATTTACCTTTAACTTCTTTGGAGGCATAAAAGCATTTACTTCAATATTCTTTTCTTTTAATGTTATCCCTTTTACTATCATATTATCTCACCCCCTGTTCTTCTATATAAATCACTTTATTTTACCACATAAAACTACAGCATAGCGCAAAAGTTTTTAAGACGCTCCATGGCATCCTCTAAAATCACTCTCGGGCAGGCAAGGTTTATCCTTATAAAATTCTCACCGCCTTTTCCGTACTGTAAACCGCCGCAAATATAAAGCCCCGTTTTTTCCCTGAGAAGTGCCGTAAATTTATTTCCGGAAAGCCCTGTACCGCTTACATCAATCCACAATAAATAGGTCGCTTCTGCATCCACACACTTCAATTTCGGGCAGTTTGTTTTTATATAATCACAGGCATATTTTCTGTTTTCAAAAAGATACTCATTCAACTGAGTAAACCACTCTCCCCCGTTCGTATATGCTTCACAAGCTGCAACTAAAGCAAAAGCCGAAGGTTCTGCACATTCATCAGTATTCAGCGCCCTCCACACTTTATGCCTCAGCACCGGATTAAATACCACCACGGCACTTGTACAAAGAGATGCTATATTAAAACTTTTTGCAGGACTTATACAGGTCACGCTTATATCTTTACAGGTTTCAGAAACGCTTGCAAACGGAATGTATTTTTTCCCAGGCACAGTAAAATCGCAGTGAATTTCATCAGCAATAACCGTAACAGAATATTTTTTGCACAAATCCCCGATTTTCCCTAATTCTTCTTTAGTAAAAATCTTACCGCACGGATTATGAGGATTACACAAAATCATCAGCGTTACCTGAGGGTCCTTTAAATCAGCTTCTAACCGTGAAAAATCAATACTATAAGAACAGGTTTCTCTGTCATACTCCAAAGGGCTTTCTTTTACTATACGGCCATTATTCACTATCGAATTAAAGAAAATATTGTAAACCGGAGTCATCACCAGAACTTTTTCTGCAACCGAAGTCAATTTCCTTACGCAGCTTGAAATAGAAGGAATCACACCCGTACTAAAAATCAAAGCATCTTTTTCTATGGTAAAATCATAGTGGGTTTTCCACCAGGAGATATAACCTTCATAAAATTTTTCACTGATTATATTGTAGCCGAATACCCCGTGCTGTGCCCTTTTGATTATGGCATTCTTTACACAGGGAGCCGTTTCAAAATCCATATCGGCAACCCACAACGGAAGCTCGCCCTTTTTTACATCCCACTTGCAGGAATCAGTATTTTTTCTATCCACCACTTCATCAAAATTATATTTTTCCATAACTAACTCCTGTCCCGCAGTTTTATTCACCTTTCAGAGTACTCACTTTTCAGTATACTCACCTTTCATTTTCATTTGGATCTTCAGAAAAGGTCTGCCCTACCCTACTGCATTCAATAATCACATCCAAAACATTAGTTCTTTTCGGATTTAAAATCAAAGTCCCTATCTCTTTCGCGCAAATCTTCCCAGACAAAGGATTTTTTACGCTTTCAATATACGAATTAACTTTTGCATCAATGCCGGAAGAATATTCAAAAGCAAGAGTTGTATTTTCAAACCTGCAGTCAATCAGTGTAAGCCCTTCTACATAGCACAGGCCCTGATTACTTTCTATTGTACAATTAACAAACTTCAGATTTTTCGAATACCAGCCCAAATATTCGCCGCAAATTTTAGAATTATACACAGTAACATTTTCGCAGTTCCAGAAAGCATCCTTTGAATTAATTACCGAATCGTGAATCTCTATGTTTTTTCCGCCGTCCAGAAAATAGTTCCCGTCAAGCATAAAGTTTTCAGCCGTAAAGCCTTTAGTGTTCATAGCAAAATAGTCACCTTTTGCCTTCACATTTTTCAGCTTCACATCACTGCAATTCCACAAAGTTTCCTGTGCATTAGAAAAGTCCACATTCTCTAAGACAATATTTTTACTTCGCCTGAATTCTTTCGGTGCCTTTATTTCACAGTTTTTAAGCGAAATATTTTTCGTGTACCAGATTCCGGCTTTCCCCATTTCCAAAAAGACCGTATCTTCAACCTTCACATTCTCGCTGTTCCAAAGCGGATATTTCCACTGAAAAGCAGACCTTTCTACCTGTACATCCTTCGAGTGTTTCAGCGGCGACTCCCCTTCACAAAAAAGCGCCTTCTCATAAGCCTTGTTTTCCGCAAAGTACTGAGCCCTTTCTCCTGTATATGTGTCTTTGTAATTATTTTCCATAGTTCTAATATAATTAAATTTTTCCTTTTTTTTGTCTAAATATTTCTTTGGGCGTTCGCCGTTCGCGCCAGGCGCTCACTTCGGAAGTTTCGTCCGCTTCGCTTCCAAAACTCCCGACGCCGGGCTACTACAGGTTCCGCCTTCGCTCCAGCCTCCGCACTCACTCGCTCTGTTCGTTCCCTTACGGTGGCCGCTTCGCGCCTTTCGTATCCCTAACGCGTTACTTCATCATTTTATTTTTTCTATTACTGAATGGGCTGCAACCGCTCCGTCATTTACAGCCGTTACAACCTGCCTGAATTCCTTCGACCTTAAATCTCCCGCTACATAAAGATTTGCAACTGAAGTCTCCATTTTCTCATCACATAAAATAAATCCATTTTCATCTTTTTTAACATCACTCACCAAAGAATTTTGCGGAACTATTCCTGTAAAAACAAAAACCCCGTCACATAAAATATTTTTCGTTTCACCAGTTTTTACATTTTCTACAGTCAAAGATTCTACAACAGTCTCACCGTTTATACTTTTAACAACACAGTCATAAACAGGCTTCACTCCGCATTTTAACATCTTTTCAACAATAGCTTTCTGGGCGCGGAATTCATTCCTTCTATGAATAATGCTTACATCATCTGAAAGACTCGACAGATAAATTGCTTCAGAACAGGCAGAGTCCCCTCCCCCTACAACAACAATTTTCTTTCCCCTGAAAAAAGGCCCATCGCAGGTTGCACAGTAAGAAACTCCTTTACCAATGTGTTCTTTTTCACCGGCCACTTCAAGATTTTTATGAACAGCCCCTGTAGAAAGTAAAACATATTTTCCCTTATATTCAGCCTTAGAAGTTTTTACAGAAAAATAATCACCTATCTTTTCAAGCGAAAGTACCATCTGCTCTAAGAAAGCTACACCAAAAGTTTTTGCCTGCTCTTTCATCTTTAAAGCAAAATCAAAGCCGTTTACTCCAGGAAACACCCCCGGATAGTTTTCAAGCTCATTAATCTGTAAAAGCTGACCTCCAATATTTGAATCAAGTACCAGAGTCCTTAATCCGCCGCGGGAAGCATATTGTGCAGCAGAAAGACCCGCAGGACCTGCTCCAATTATAATAAAATCAAACTCTTCCATATTGCGCTTACCTAAAAAACTATCTTCTTCTACCTGTTAAACGCAAAAGCCGTAAGAAAATATTTATAAAGTCCAGATACAATTGTAAAGCTCCATAAACTGAAAGCTTTTTATAAATCTCTTCCTGCTCTGAATTAGCATATTTACTTGCATTCATAATCTTTTGTGTATCGTAAGCAGTTATTCCCATGAAAACAATAATAAACAGAACAGAAATAATCCAATCTACAGCAGAAATATCATATCCCAAAACTTTCGAAAGCAAAAAGTTAATCAAGGAAATCACTATAAGCCCAACTAAAAACATAACAAGATATTTACCAACTGTTGCAAGATTTCTCTTAGTAAAAATTCCATACAGGCTCATAATTCCAAACATTAAGGCAGCAGCTCCAAAATCAAATGCAATCGTTTCAAAACCATACACACAGAATATAGAAGAAAGAGTTAAACCGTTAAGAACCGAATAAACTAAAAACAGAAGAGTAACAGCCGCAGCCGGAAGCTTCCTTAAGTTAATGGACAGAACAAAAACAAGAACGATTTCTAAAATACACAAACCCATTATAACTTTTCCGTTATAACCAAAAACAATGCGTAAAACCGGTTCACTCGTCGCAGTAAAAAAAGCCACTACCCCACTGATAACCAGCGCTAAAGCCATCCACCCGTAAGTTTTTGCAATAAACTTAGTCTTTTCACTAACAACCTTCTCTTCAGCAATTGCTTCCATATAGTTCTCCTTAAAATTATAAAACTCCAGCCCAAATTTTAATTTTTCCTGATTACTCCGCCAACAGTTAGAATTGCATTTCCATTTTCAATCTCATTTCGCAAATGTTCTACAGCAAAAATAATTCCCTGCGTAATATTTACATTGTTTTTTGTAAAAAGAAGCTTCCATTCAGTTTTTATTTCCGGCGGAATACAAATGTTAATCTGCCCGTTTCTGTCATTCTTTTTCTTTTCTACAGCAGCTTTTGAACGGTTTTCTTCTATAATAACGCTACTTTCAGCATTCTCTTTCGGCTTTTCATTAATTTTAGTTTCTGCAGTTGAATTTACCTGAGTTACAGCAGGTTTTTCTGCAGCTTTTACTTCTCTGTCAGGAGTACTTTGTTTTTTTTCACTTTCCAATGATTCACTTTTAGTTTTTGAAAGAGTTTGTTCAATCTGATTTGTAAGGCTTGGAGGAACATCAGTAAAAGAAACTTTTTTATTTGCAGGAATCATATTAACCTCTCACAGTCTTTGCAAGTTCTGCAATTGCCTTTAATGTGTTTTGTTTAGCTCCGGTTTCTTCAATAGTTTTCTGGAACGCCTGAGACTTTTTAAATGCCTGATCCTGCGGAATAATTATTTTTGTGTATCCTTCCTGCTTTAAGATTGCATTCTTAATATTTGTGTCCAGAGCAAAAGAAGCATTGTGTTCATTTATAACTATAGTTTTTATCTGAGCCTTATCACATCTTCTTCTTCTCTTAAAGTCATTCACATTTTCTAAAAAGATTGTAAGTCCGTCAGCAGAAAAGGTATCGCACTTCATTACAGGAATTATTTCATCACACGCAAAAAATACATTCTCTTCAAAGGTGCTGAAATCAGGGCTTGTGTCAAAAATACAATAGTCAAACTGATCCTGGAACTCTTTTGCCAGGTCGTCCATCACAAAAGGTTCTTCCGTTGCAACATTTTTCTTATAGATTCTTAATTTGCTTTTCTCTTTTCCTTCGCTTTCCAAAGGTTTTGTCGGCATAATCCATAAGTTTTTTATTTCAGTTTTTGTAACAGGCTTATCTGCACTGCAGTTATTTAAGAGCGCATCAGCCAGTTCATAACCGATTTCCTTTAATAATGCGCCGGATGCATTTCCCTGAGGATCAGCATCAATCAATAATACTTTCGATTTTTTTGCAAGTTCTGTTGCAAGGGCTACTGTAATAGAAGTCTTGCCTACCCCACCCTTTTGAAGTCCTAAACCTATAACTTTCACAATTATTCTCCATAATTAAAATTTATATACATTTTCTAGAAAATATAAAGTAATTTTCTTATTTTCTACATTATATCTATACTTCTATAAAAAAGCAAGTTATTTTCTATATATAAACTATACACTCTATAGAAACTTTCTAGAAACAATCTATACAACTATATATTTTCTAGAAAACCAGAAATCTACTACATTACATACAAACTCTTTCATAAACGCCCGTAGCTGAATTATTTTTGCAGATTCGACATCTTTCTCAATCACAGAAACAGAACCTCTCCACGCCCCTTCTCGTGCGTCTGGAGCAAAATTCAGTTTATTAAGCATTTTCTAAAACAGCTTCCCTTTCTTTAGCCAGTAACTCTTCCTTTAAGCGAATTAAAGCCTGTATTTCCGGTGAAAAGCCAAAAATATTCGGATTATTCTTTTCCTCTTCCAAAATCTGTGCATAGCGAAGCGGGTTTTTAGAAATAATCTGAACAGCCTCCTTCATTGTATCCTGCTTAGAAATTTCTTCAGTGCCGCCTTTAACCTGATTATCTTCAACATACAGATATTTAGTTTCATCCAGCTGATTAATTTTAGTTGCATCTATACAGTCAAAATGGAATCCTACAATTTTTCTGCTCTTTTTAATTGGTGTACAGACAATTTGAATTCCAAGGTTCTTTTCGTTTAATTCTTTAAGCGGTAACTCTATAACTATATTTTTAAAAGGTCCCATCTGGGGGTATTCATTTTCCTGTATGTCAAACAGCTTTCGTAATTCTTCAACAGTGTATTCAAAGAACCAGGAATTTTTAATGTTGCCTTTTTTGCCCTTAAAGCCTTTATAGGAAAGTGCAACAAGGTAATATCTTAAAGCATAAAAGGATTTTAACTTTCCTAAATCATTTATTTCAAACAAGGTGAATCCAATTTCTTTTAATTCGTCTAAAAAGACTTTCATGTCATCAGTGAACTTAAAAGAAAAAGTAGTTTCTGTAAATTTACATTTAGCTGATTGAAAAACATTGGTTACTTCATATTGTTTTTCGTTATCTTCAAGAACTATTTTCATGTCCAGAATTTCATTAGCAGATTCTTTTATTAAATTTCTGGTTTTTTGTCCGTCACTTAATTTTAAATCTGTAAAAAAGTCTGAAAATGAAAATGAAACTACATTTTGATTTTCATGTGATGTTAAATACTTAAAAATTGAGTAAAAATACATTCTTTGTGTTGTTGCTGAACATTTATAGCTTGCTCGTAAGAAGTTATTTGGAATTTTAAGTATGTTCTGATTAGGAAAACTTTTAATTATCAGCGATTTCTTTTTCATTTATCCCCTGGTATTATATTTTAAATTTATTAAATTTTACGCATTTATATCTTCTTATGTTATAATGATTTATCATCCCTGAAGATTATAAATGTCCAGTTAATAATTATTAGAGTCCAGCTTTTGATTATTGAAGTCCAGTTTTATGTTATAAAAGTCCAAAATCTAATAATTATTGTTTGTAAAATATAATTCCCACCACCTGTTCTAATTATAAGTTGTAAAATTATAAAAGTCCACTGAAATATTATAAAAGTACATAAATTTTTTGTAAAATATTATAAATTTCCAGATAAATATTATAAAAGTCCGAATTTCTTAGGGATTTATCAGGATGGGCTCATTATTTAAAGTTTCAGATATTGGCAGTGTAAAAAAAGCTTTTTTGGATCTGCATAAAAATAAAGCGGTTATTTTGGACTCTTATAATATTTGGCGATAAAATTCCGGGATTTTTTGTTTCCTCCTGCAAAATAAGCTGGAAGGGGAGGCATTTAAAGATTATAAAAGTCCAAATTTTAAGAAGTTTAATGTGAAAGCAGGGAAGGGGAGGTGTTTTACTGAATTCTGTATAGAAATTTAGACAGTTTATAGCGAAAATTATATGAAATATTATAAAAGTCCATAGAAATTTGCACTTAATTATTATAAAAGTCCACCAAAAATTATCAAAGTCCAGTAAATATTATAAAAGTCCATAGAATTACCCAAAAATTCCTAGAAAAATTCTAGCAGGCCGAATTTTATATAAAAACTGCCGCGAAATATTATAAAAGTCCAAAAATTTGTTTATGAATTGTGTTTATCTTCTATATAAAAACTGATTTTTTTTACTAAACGTTCTTTCGCGAAAAAGAATTTTTTTTTCGTCACTTTTGGATAATTTTGTCTTTTTTGCAGTAGATATATATACAAAGGGATTAATACAAGTATTCCTTATAAAATTTTTATCCTTGCGAGAAATAAAATGAAATCATTAACAGACTAAAACAAGCAAAGTCTATAAGAGAGGAAGTTATGTTTATGTCCGATGAAATACAATATCATGCCCTCAAAGTACGCAAAGAAGGCATGGAAGAAATTCATAACTTGAGGAAATCTCTATAACTTATACCTCATATAGATAAAAGATAAAACTTGGCTTTTTCATCATCCTTCAATCATTGTGTTATTTGTGGAAAATAAATTAAATAAATTTTATAATATTGTAGATAATTCATTAAAGTACATACCAAATAAATATAATTGACAGTAGACCTGGTTTACAATACTATGTGAACTAGGTCTTTTTTTATTTATCGGAGGCTTTTCAGATGGTGCATTATGAAGAAATCCAAGAAAAAAAAGTATCAATTGGTGCTATTAATATGAAAATGCATCATATCGGCTTTTTAATAAAAAACTAAATAGAATAGAAAAAAATAATGACTACATTTAAAGAGTTAAAGAAAATCCTAAAAAATGATAACTCATCTCTTCCTGTTCTAAAAGTTGCATTGCTTGGTGATACAGCTACACAATTTTTAGCAACAGCTATAAAAGGAATTGGTATAGAATGTGGCTATAAAATTGATTTGTTTGAAGCAGAATACAATCAGATAGAACAACAGATTTTTGACCCGTCAAGCGATTTAAATGCTTTTAATGCACAGTTTGTTGTAGTGTTTCAATCAACACACCGCCTTAATGAAAAATACAGCCTTTTATCATCTGATTTCTGGGGTACACTGGCAGAACAAAGAATTGATTTTGTAAAATCTGTTTGCGAGGCGATAAAGGTCCCTGTCATTTATTTTAATTATCCGGAAATTGAAGATACTGTTTTTGGAAGTTATGCCAATAAAGTGGAAAGTTCTTTTTCTTATCAGGTAAGGAAATTGAATTATGAATTAATGAATTTGGCTCAGTCATATCCAAACTTATTTATTTGTGATTTAGCTGGTCTCCAAAATAAATTCGGGCGGGATTTTATGTTTAATCCTGCAGTTTATACAAGTACTGAAATGATTCTTTCTCTGGAAGCAGTTCCTTATGTTGCATCAAGAGTAATGGATATTATCGCTTCGTTGCAGGGTAAAGTAAAAAAATGCCTTATTCTTGATCTGGATAATACTCTTTGGGGTGGCGTTATTGGAGACGATGGACTTGAAGGAATTCAGCTGGGACATGGACTTGGTATTGGAAAAGCCTTTACAGAATTCCAGCTGTGGGTAAAAAAGCTCAAGAACAGGGGAATTATAATTTGTGTTTGCAGCAAGAATGATGAAGCAAAAGCAAAAGAACCTTTCGAAAAACACCCTGACATGATTCTAAAATTAGATGATATTTCAGTTTTTATGGCTAACTGGGAATCTAAAGTTGACAATATCCGGATGATTCAAAAGATACTGAACATTGGATTTGATTCTATGGTTTTCCTGGATGATAATCCTTTTGAACGAAATGTCATTCGTGAGAATATCAGCGGAATAACAGTTCCTGAGTTGCCTGAAGACCCGGCCTGTTATCTGGAGTATCTGTATTCTTTGAATTTGTTTGAAACGGCCTCTTACAGTAATGCAGATAAAGACAGAACAAAACAGTATCAGGTACAGGCAGAACGTGTTGCTTTCTCAAAAACCTTTGTAAATGAAGATGATTATTTGAAGTCCTTGAATATGATTTCAAAAGTAGAAGGCTTTAACAGTTTTAATATTCCGCGTGTAGCACAGCTTTCTCAGCGAAGCAATCAGTTTAATCTTAGGACCGTTCGCTATTCTGATGCAGACATAAAAGCCCTTTCAGAAGATTCAAATTCTATTTGCCTTGCATTTTCTCTTGAAGATAAATTCGGAGATAATGGTTTGATTGCTGTTGTAATCATGAAAAAAGAAGATGAAGAAACTCTTTTTATAGATACATGGTTTATGAGCTGTCGTGTCCTGAAACGTGGAATGGAAAACTTTACATTAAATACTATTGTTTCTGCCGCAAAGGAAAAAGGCTATAAAAAAATAATTGGCGAGTATCTTCCTACACTGAAAAACGAGATGGTGAAAGAGCATTATTCTAATCTTGGGTTTACGAAATTAGATGGTAGTGATATTGAAAAATATGAACTTGAGATATCTGGTTATAAAGCAAAACCTTGCTTTATTGTGGAGAAAAACTAATGGCATCACTGCTTAATAGAGTGACAATACCTGTAAATGCAGGTTCAAATATTTTGTAGAAATTTTGGAGGAAAATTATGGAAAATACAGAAATCTTAAAGCAGATGCAGGATATTTTCATTGATGTTCTTGATAACGATGAAATTGTTTTAACAGAAGATACAACAGCAGATGATATTGAAGAATGGGATTCTCTTTCTCATATTCAGCTGGTTGCAGGAATTGAAAATCATTTTAATATCAAACTTACTTCTAAAGAAATAATGGAATGTGCAAATGTTGGTGATATGGCAGATTGCATCCGGAGGAAGCTTTAATGGTTGAAATTTCTGAAAAGAAAAATTGTACGGGGTGTTGTGCTTGTGTAGACGCCTGTGCTAAAAATGCTATTTCTTTACAGATTGATAATGAAGGATTCTGGTACCCGGTTGTTGATAAAGAGCTTTGCGTAAACTGTGGACTCTGCAATAAGGTTTGTCCTGTAGAAAATGTGCCAAAGATAAAGAAAGAAAATTTCACAACTCCTAAGTCCTTTGCTGCGATAAATAAAAATCTCTATGTTCGTTTTGAGAGTACCTCTGGAGGACTTTTTTCTGCACTTACTGACAGAATCTTCCGAGAGGGTGGACTTGTAGGTGGTACAGTTTCAGATGAAGAATTTAATTTAACTCAGATATTAATCGACAATAAGGGAGACCTTGAAAAAATACGCGGTTCAAAATATTACCAGAGCAATTCAACTGGATTTTATAAAAGTGTAAAAGCTGCACTTCAGGAAGGCAGAAAAGTTCTTGTATGTGGTATTCCTTGTCAGATGGCGGCTCTAAGAAACTATTTGGGTAAAGATTATGAAAATCTCATCATTGTAGATTTAATATGTCTTTGTATTCCTTCACCAAAAGTTTTTAAAAAGTATATTGAAGATGTTGGCGAAAGATATGGGTCTCCTGTTGTTGCAACAAGAGCAAAAAGCAAAGAACTGGGCTGGCGTAAGCTTACTCAAGTGTTTGTATTAAAAGACGGCCGTCACATTTATCAGACTCATGATGAAAATCCGTTTCAGTATTTTTTCCTGAGTACCAGAACAAGTTGTCGTCCATCATGTTATGATTGTAAGTATAAGGGATTTCCACGCATTGCTGATATTACAATTGGTGACTTTTGGAGTGGTAATAATAATCCTGTTTATACAAAAGAGTTTAAAAAGGAATTCGATAATGATTTGGGAACATCTGTTGTTATAGTCAATTCACAAAAAGGACTTGATTATCTGAACGCGTCTAAAGGTTCATTAAAAATAAAAGAAATACCTTTTGAATCTGTATTACCAGGAAACAGGGCATTGTTATATCCGATAATGCCGACAACAATAAATCGTGATGAATTCTATGAAAATCTTGACAAGTATAGTTTTACAGATCTTTATGATATGTATCATAAAAAAAATCTTACATTAAAGCAGAAACTAAAAAAAATAATTAAACGATATTATGGTTTGTTCAAGCATTATAGGTTTAATATTTTTTCTTATTTACGGATTATTTATTATAACGGTTTTGCAAAAGTTTTCTTCTCAGATAAAAACTTAATAATACCTCTCAAACATTCAATTTGCAGATTTGCAAATAAAAAGAATATTAATCTTGAAGGCGGAGATTTAATTATTGGCTTAAAGAGAGTAAAAGGTTCTAAACTTGAAACTCGTTTTATAGTTGAAGGTACTGGAAAACTTGATATTAATGGAAATTCGATTATTGGTTATGGAGCTGACATTGAAGTGTTTGATGGTGGGCATCTTGAGATGGGATCTTGCTGTTTAAACATTAACAATGAAATTATCTGTTCTAATAGTATAAAAATTGGAAATTATGTAAATATGGGACGCAATGTCTGTATTCGTGATAACAATGGCGGGCATTTTATAAATCGTCCGTTCTATAAGGATTCAAGACCTGTTGTAATTGAAGATAAGGTCTGGATATGTTCAAATGTAACAATTATGCCTGGAGTAACAATAGGTGAGGGTGCAATTGTTGGAGAAAATTCGTTTGTAACCGAGAATGTTCCGCCATATACAATGGTTTCGGGAAATCCCGCCAAAGTTGTTGATACGGACGTTCTCTATAAGATGTGATTTTAGGTATGGTAGAAAAAAAAAGAATAGCAATAAATACACTCATGTTGTATTTCCGTATGGTACTGGTTTTGGGAATTGCTTTGTACATGTCCCGAATCGTACTGAAGGTATTGGGTGCTGCTGATTACGGACTTTATAATGTAGTCGGCGGTGTCGTTTCAATGTTCTCATTTTTGAATGGCTCTTTAAGTGGAGGAACTTCAAGATTCATTACGTATGACATTGGAACTGGAGACGAGGAACGTTTAAGAGAAACTTTTAACACGGCATTTATTTCTCATTTGATTCTTGCAGCTATAATTCTTCTGTTAACTGAAACAATAGGACTTTGGTTTGTAAATACTAAACTTGTTTTTGATTCAAGCAGAAGATTAGCGGTTAATGTCGTTTATCAGTTTTCTGTTTTAACCTTGATGTTACAGCTTACGCAGGTTCCTTTTTCTGCTGACATAATTGCACACGAAAAAATGAACATCTATGCATATGTCAGCATTGTTGAAGTGTTTTTAAAACTTGGAATGACATTCCTGTTACGCTTGAACAAATCAATTGATAATTTGATTTTTTATAGTGCCAGTTTGTTTACCATTCAGCTAATGATTTTAAGTACATACAGGCTCTATTGCAGAAAGCATTTTAAGGAATCCAAGTTTCTTTTCTGCAAGGATAAAAGCAGATATAAAGAAATATTTTCCTTTTCTGGCTGGGATGTTATTGGCTCATTATGTGTTCTAGCTCAAGGGCAGGGACTAAATATCTTGCTCAATATGTTCTTTGGTCCTGTTGTAAATGCTGCAAGGGCAGTTACTTATCAGTTGGAAGCGGCTTTTTCTCAGCTTACAAGCAATTTTATGACGGCGGTAAATCCGCAGATTGTAAAAAGCTTTGCAGTACAGAAATATGATGAAATGATTGATCTTATAAAAGATGCCTCAAAGTTTGGTTTCTTTTTGCTTGCAGTCTTTTTGATTCCGGTCCTGTATAAAATTGATTATGTGCTGCAACTGTGGCTTAAAGAGGTGCCGGAACAGACAAATGTTTTTGCCAGGATAATTCTTACAATGCTTATGATTAGAGTTATTGCCCGTCCTGTTATTAACGGAACTCACGCTACGGGTCATATAAAACGGCTTAACCTTATTGCTGGTGTTGTAGGGCTTCTTCCTCTTCCTGTTACTTATGTTTTGTTTAAATTGAACTTTCCGCCTGTATGTGCATTTATAACACTTTTCTGTTGGGGCATAATTGCAAATATTTTAGAAACCATTATTTTTAAGTTAGAGATGAAAGAATTCAGTATATGGAAATACTTTGTTGCGGTTTATGTCCGCTGTATTCTTGTTGGCGCTGTTGTTTTTGCTCTCGATTACTTTATTTCAAAATACATAAACGGAAATTTTTTTGTGTTCGTTCTTTATTATGGCCTTTCTGTATTGATAAACGCAGCGATTGTATTTATTCTTGGTCTTGATAAAAAGAATCAGAAGAAATTAATTAATTTTGTAAAAGGGAAACTTCATGCAAAAAAGGACTCTTAGTAATGGAATTGAAATGCCGGCAATTATGCTGGGAACTTCAATTTGTGACAGACAATGCTTTTCTATATTTGGAAGCCGGGTTTCTGATAAAACGCTCTTCAAGCAGATGACGGATGGTCTGGTATATGCAGTAAAGAATGGCATTACAGGAATAGACACTGGTCGTGATTATAAAAACGAGCCGCTATTGGGGAAAATATTTAACGATCTATTAAAGAGTAAGACCGTAAAGCGTGAAGATTTATTCATAACAACCAAGGTTGGAAATGGGCAGCAGCGCCTGTCTGATATGGAAAAAGAAATAGATATTTCCCTAAAAAATATGAACCTTGATTATGTGGATCTTTGGATGCTTCATTGGCCACTTTCAGATTATTACATTGAAAACTGGAAGCAGCTTTGTAAGATTTATAAGTCTGGTAAAGTTAAAGCTATAGGTATGGCAAATGTTCGTGAGCGTCATTTACTGGAACTTGAACAGGCTGATGTAGAATTTATGCCTCATGTTGTTCAGGTGGAATATCACCCGTTTAGAACAATAAGTAAATTCAGAGAAATGTGTAAAGAGCGTAATATTCAGGTTGAAGCCTACACTGCAAACTGTGCTATGCTTCCTTTTGTTCGCGAGAATCCTGTTTTACAGCAGCTTGCTCAGAAATATGGCAGGAGTATTACACAAATTATTATGAAGTGGCATGCGCAGCAGGGAGTAATCCCTATTTTCAGCTCAAATAATCCTGCACATATAAAAGAGAATATTGATATCTTTGACTTTTCTTTGTCAGAAGAGGATATGCAGAGTATTTTTGCCTTGAATATTGATTACAAATATCATCCTGAATCTGTAAATTGTCCGGGGTACTAAGATGAAAAAGAAATTAAAATTATTGTCAGCATTATATATCTGCTGTGTGTTAGCTCTCATTCCTTTCTGCTGGCAAGTAAGCCTTATAATGTTCATTGTATTTGTACTGATGGGTTTTATTGGTGGTGGTATGCTTCTGGCAAATAAGATGTACTTGAAAACAAACCACTGGAAGAATCAATTTTTGTTTGAGAAAAATTTTATAAGTAATGTCGGTTATCGCGATAATCTTGGAAGAAATTTTGAGATCGTGAATCTAGGGAGCAATCCTGCTTTGTTTGGTTTTTTTTATGAGAAAGTCAGAGGGCAGAATTGGGCAACCGGCTCACAGGGCTTTCCAATGGATTTTGAGATTCTTAAATATTACCACAGTTATATAAGGGAAGGCGGTTATGTACTTATACCGATAATGCCGTTTTCTTCAATCTCTAACTTTCTTGAAACCCGTCCTGATTACTGGTCAGACAGTTATTACCTTAAATTTACAAAGATATTGGATTGGACACAGGCAAAAAAACTTCCGAATTATAGTAAACTTAAATTAAAAATACGTTTTCCTGTAGTTTTTAATCCGAAACTTATCTACTATATTCTGCACGATGTTGCACCTGATAACAGATTGCAAATTGCTGACCAGACAATGCAGGCTGCAGAACTTGAATATGATGCAAAGCGCTGGATTAAGAGCTGGATGAATGAGTTTGCCGTTAAGAAATATGAAGATTTTTGGGGAGAAAAGTTTAATCAGTACTTTGAATCAGGGGTAAAAATGCTTTCTGATATGATAGACTTTTGCCTGTACAGGAACTTGAAGCCTGTAATTATCACAATACCTATGTCATCATATCTTGCAAAGGAATTTACGCCTGAATTCAGACAGAAGATGATCACGGACTTTGTTAATAAGGCAAATGTAAAAGATGTAAAATTTCTTGATTATATGTTTGATGAAAGATTTACTAGGGCGGAATTGTTTACGGGCAGCTTCTTTTTGAATTTGAAGGGAAGAAAAATGTTTACACAGCAGGTTTTGACGGATTTAGGTTTTTAAATGTAGTTTTGACGGAGTTTTTAATAATAAGTGGAAAATAAATTAAATATACTATAAAATATAGAAGAGAAAGATATACAAGGGAGAAAGCTTTATGCAGGCAATTATTCTTGCAGCAGGAATGGGAAAACGGCTTAAGGAATTAACTCAGAATAATACAAAATGTATGGTTAAGGTTAATGGAGTTTCACTTATTGAGCGAATGCTTGTTCAAATTCAAAAGCAAAATGTTTCGCGTATTGTAATTGTTGCAGGCTATGAAGGTCAAAAACTTATAGATTACATTGGAACCTTAGGTATAAAAACTCCAATTGAATATATTACAAATCCAATTTATGACAAAACAAATAATATTTACTCTCTGGCATTAGCAAAAGACGAACTTGTAAAAGATGATACTTTGCTTTTTGAGTCAGATTTAATTTTTGAAGATTCTGTTTTAGAAGCTTTGCTTTCTGATCCCCGCGAAACTTTGGCTTTAGTTGATAAGTATGAAAGCTGGATGGATGGAACCTGCGTAAAACTTTCAGATGATGATGTTATAGAAGCTTTTGTTCCTGGTAAAAAATTTAAGTTTGATGAACTAAAAGATTATTATAAAACAGTTAATATTTATAAATTTTCAAAAGATTTTTCTGCAAATTATTATGTTCCATTTTTAAGTGCATATGAAAAAGCTTTGGGTGAAAATGAATACTATGAGCAGGTTCTTCGCATTATAACAATGCTGGATGATGCTCCTATAAAAGCAAAACGGCTTACAGGTCAAAAATGGTACGAAATAGATGATATTCAGGATTTAGACATAGCAGAATCAATTTTTTCTGTTGAACCAGAAAAGAAGGTGAGTCTTTTACAGAACCGCTATGGAGGATACTGGCGCTATCCAAAACTTTTAGACTTTTGTTATCTTGTAAATCCATATTTCCCGCCACAGAAACTTCTGGATGAAATTAAAGCAAATGCAGATGTTTTAATTACAGAATATCCTTCCGGCATGAAGGTAAATTCCTTGCTTGCTGCAAAAAATTTTAATATACATCAGGAAAATATAGTAGTTGGAAACGGTGCAGCAGAACTTATTAAATCTTTAATGTCATATCTTAAGGGGAAAACAGGTTTTATAAGGCCGACATTTGACGAATATCCGCATAGATATAATGAAAAAGATTCTGTATATTTTGTTCCGTCAAAAAAAGATTATCTATACACTGCAGATGATGTTATGGATTTTTTTAATGACAAGGATATTAAAAATTTAGTTGTTGTAAATCCGGATAACCCTACAGGAAATTATATTTGCAAAAAAGATTTACTTAAGCTTATTGAATGGGCAAAGAAAAAAGAAATAAATATTTTAATTGATGAAAGTTTTGTTGATTTTGCAGAAGAAAAAGACAGTACATTACTTTACAATGAAATATTAGATGAAAATCCGCAGCTTTTTGTAATGAAATCTATTTCTAAGTCTTATGGAGTTCCTGGAGTCAGACTTGGAATTTTAGCTTCTGGAAATAAAGCTGCAATCAGTTACATGAAAAAAGATGTTGCAATCTGGAATATAAATTCATTCGGCGAGTTTTATATGCAGATTGCAGAAAAATATAAAAAGGATTATGAAGCTTCTTTAGTAAGGATTAAGGCAGAAAGACAGAGATTCCAGAATGGGCTTTCACTGATAAAGGGAATTCGAGTTATTCCATCTCAGGCAAATTATGTTATGGTAGAGCTCAATTCAGACATATCTCCAAAAGAGCTTTTAAAAAATCTTTTAGTAAAATATGACATCCTTATAAAAGAGTTAACTACAAAAACTAATGGAAACAATTACTTACGGCTTGCAGTAAGAAATACACAGGATAATGATAAATTACTTGATGCACTAAGGAAGGAATTAGAAAAATAATGATAAAAAGCTTGCAGCTAAAAAGATAAGGTGTGATGTATGAATGAAATAAAAAAAGTTTGCATTATTGGAGCTGGAAATATCGGTGTTGCAATAGCAGTAGATTTATCTTTAAATGAAAATCTTACAGTTACAATACTTACATCTCGTGCCAAAGACTTAAATAAAGATTTTATGCGGATAGACTCTGAAACAAATGAAAAATTTGTTGGAAAAGATATTCAAGTAACAGATGATTATTCAAAAGCTTTAGATGATTGCGATTTACTGATTATAACAGTCCCTTCTTTTGTAATAAAAAACATTATAGATCAAGTGCAGGATTATTCACCTAAACGAATACTTTTTGTTCCTGGTTATGGCGGAAAAGAATTCTGGTGTAAAAAACTTATTGAAAAAGGTTGCATTATTGCAGGATTCGAAAGGGTTTCTCATATAGCGCGTCTAATAGAGCCTACCATTGTCAGGGCGTCTAAAAAGAAAGAATTATATCTTGCTTGTTTAAATAAAAATCATACTGAGCAAATGTGCAGGGAAATTGAAAAACTTTTTAAAATTCAATGTAAACCTGTAAATAATTATCTTACAGTAACACTAACACCTTCAAATCCAATACTTCATACTGCAAGATTGTACTCAATGTTTAAAGAGTGTGATTTTTCTACTCCGCTTGAAAAACAAATACAGTTTTACACAGAATGGACAGATGATTCTTCAAAGCAACTGTTTGAAATGGATAATGAATTACAGCTTGTATGCAAAAGTTTCAGCCAAATAGATTTGAGCGGGGTAATTTCACTTCCAAGGCATTATGAATCTACTACAATCCCCACACTGACACAAAAGATTACATCGATACCAAGTTTTAAGGGGATTCTTTCTCCATTACGACAAGATGGAAATGTTTTTTACATTGATTCTAATTCCAGATACTTTAAGGAAGATTTTATGTTCGGACTATGTATTCTAAAAGGCTTTGCACTTATTGCCGGAATAAAAACTCCAGCCTTTGATACAGTCCTTTCCTGGTATGAAAAAATAAGCGGGGAAAACTTCTGGACTAAAGAGCATATATTTGCCGGGACTTCACTTATTAACTCAGGTGTTCCACAGAATTTTGGCATAAATACAATTAAAGATGTTTATGATTTTTACGGGAGCTCAATATGATTCTTTCTAAAGATGAATTGCGAAAAGCTCAGTTGCTCATGCTTTCAATTTTAAAAGAAGTGCACAGAGTTTGTGAAGAAAATGGAATTCATTATTTTTTGTCAGATGGTACATTAATTGGTGCTGTTAGACACAACGGTTTCATTCCCTGGGATGATGATATAGACATTGGAATGCTAAGGGAAGATTACGAAAAGTTTTGTCTGCATGCACATGAAATTCTTCCGGAAAACCTTGTAATTCAAAATGAATATACAGACCCTGGATATGGTCAATGCTTTTCAAAAGTAATTTTACAGGGAACTAAATGGGTTGAGAATGTCGCAAAAAAAACTTCCAGAAAATATTTCGGTCTTTATATCGACATTTTTCCATACGATAAAATCACAGTTGATAAAAAAAAGCAAAAAAAGCAAGGTAAACTTTTTAAACTAATCAAATTTTTAATTTTCACAAAGCTGGGGTACAAGATAAGTTATAAAAGTCATTTTAGACAGTTTGTATATAATACTTGTTATGGAATAGCAAAAATCATAACAATGTTTGTTCCGGCAAAAGTTTTATTTAAGCAGAGAAACAAAATTATTTTTAAGTATAAGGATTTAACTGAAGATTATATAATCACAAAATTTGGCGGCTCATATTTAAAAAACATAAATCCTCTGGAAAGCTTTAAAAACTTAGAATTGCATCAGTTTGAAGATACTCAATTTTATATTCCGTGTGCATACGATTCAATTCTCCGCAATTTATATGGAGACTATATGAAGATCCCTGATGCTTCAGAAATTCAAACTCACGGTATAGAAGAATTTGACTTTGGGGAGTATTAAGGTCATTAAAATACAATTTTTACAGGATTATGTTTATTGATTTGCTCTTCTTTTGGTGGCAGTTTCATGTAATCACCATATATAATTTTTAGCATACCATCATAGTCTGCGAAACTTGGAAACATTTTGTTGTTAAATTGTAATTCTGTATAATTCTCTACCATTTCTTTTGGATAATATAAGTTTTTTATATTTTCAAGAGTAGACATTGAACATAGTTTAAAATCAGAAGAAATTTTTTCATCCAGTTGTTCAATTTTTTTTACGGAATTTACTATTATTTTATGTCGCAAGTTTATAGGAATTATTTTTAGTAAAGTTCGTGCAATTCGCTTTTTTAATGAGGAATCATTTCTAGTAACATTTGCTCTTGTAAGCAGATTAATTTTTATACCGAGCTTTTTGGTTTTAACAGCTAATTTTTTATTGTTACTGATTTTATCTAACACGAAAATATCTATAAAAATTTCATGATGTCCGGGACTGTTTTCAACTTCTTCTTCGGCAATAAAGGTTGTATTTAGTTTTCTTAATTTTCCAAATAAGAATCCACAGTATTTGTCATCAATGCAATTTTCAAATGCGTATCCTTCAAGTGGATTAACTTTGATTTTTTCGGTTAGTTTTTTGAAGTTTTCTCTTGTCAAAACAACGTCAATATCATCATCCCAAGGAATAAATCCCTTATGGCGGACAGCACCCAGCATTGTTCCTGCATAAATTGAATATTTTATTGAATGTTTTTTACAGTAACCATCAAAATCACAAAGTATTCGAAATTCTACTTCTTTTAATTTATCTATTACTTGATTATCCATATTTATTCTTTCTCTTATGAGAATTTATGGTATGGTATTTGTTTTTTTATGTCAATGATTCTTATAAATGGCATTTTAGTGCCTATATAATATGAGATTTACTGACAAGCCATTAAATTTATGTTATAAAAAAAATATATGAAAATTGGAATAATGACTTTCTGGTGGTCTAATGATAATTATGGACAGCTATTACAATGCTATGCCTTGCAAAAATTTTTAAGCGATATCGGACACGAACCATTTTTGATTAAATACAATTATGAAAGAGATGTTGCATCACCATTATATATAAAAGCATTTAAAGCTTTAAATCCTGTTCGTCTTTTTAAATATATAAATAAAAAAATACATAAAAATTTAGTGAAAAGGGAAGAAAATTCGTTTTCAAGAGATTTTGAAAAATTCAGGACAAAATATATAAAGCAGGAAGATTTTGAATATTCTACCTGGAAGCAGTTAAAATCAAATCCTCCGGAAGCAGATGCGTATATTGTGGGAAGTGACCAGGTATGGCGATTTAGTCCAAGTGTAACAAATTCAAATAAAGGCATGATTCATTCATATATGCTTGATTTTGGCTCATGTTCAACAAAAAGATTGAGTTATGCAGCAAGCTGGGGCTTAGATTCTTTATCAAAAGAACTTATTGATGAAATAAATCCTCTGTTAAAAAAGTTTGATTATGTAAGCGTTCGGGAACAAAATGGAATTGAATTATGTAAGCAGTGTGGGGTTTCAAATGCTGAATGGGTTGCAGATCCAACAATGCTTTTAACTCCCGAAGTTTATAGAGATTTATATAAAACTGAATTGCAGTCAATAAGAATGCCAAAAGAAAAATATATATTGTTATATATGTTAAATAATGTATTTGATTTTGATATAGAAAAAATCTTTTCTTTTGCAGAAGAAAAAAAATTAAAAGTAATATATGTAACAGGAAACGGAGTTTTAGATAAAAAAGAAAAATTTTTTGCAACTATTCCTGAATGGTTATATTTAATCGATAATGCAGAATATGTAATCACAAACAGTTTTCATTGCGGTGTGTTCAGTACATTGTTTAATAAAAAATATGGAATTGTGGCTTTAAGTGGAATGCATAAAGGTATGAACAAAAGAATAGACAGTTTATTTGATAGATTTAATATTTCTCCCCGTTATATAAATGAAAGTTTGAAGATTCTTGATGTGGAATATAAAGCAGATTTAAAATATAATATTGAGAACTTCCAAAAAACATTAGAAGAGCTTTGATTTAATAAATAGTTTAAGGAAAAGATAAATGAGTAAAATATCAAGATTAAAAAAGTTTTATAAGCGTGGAGGGGGAGAAAATCTTATAAAAAGATATATAAAAAATCATGTTTTATTTTATGCTTTAAGGGTCTTTTTATTACTCCCCAAAAATAGAGTAGGGCTTGAGCAGTTTAGAGAAGTTGTTAGAGAAAAAATATATTTAAAATGGAAAAAAAGATATGCAGGCTTTATTGAAAATTATGAGTGCAAAAATGAAAGTTTTGAAAAGCCTAAAATAATCTGGTTTTGCTGGTTTCAAGGCCTAGAAAATGCTCCTGAAATTGTAAAAAAAGCATATGAGTCTATAAAAAAACATAACAGTGAATATGAAATTAGAGTTATTACAGAAAATAATATTTCTCAATATGTAGATATTCCGGATTATATATATGAAAAAAAACGCAATGGAATTATGATGACAGCTCATTTTGCTGATATTTTACGACTTTGTCTTTTAGAAAAATATGGAGGAACCTGGATAGATAGTACTTGCATTATGTCTTCTCATATTCCACAGGACATTGAAAATTCTAAAATATTTATGTTTAAAAATTATAAACCTGCTTCTGATGCTTTAATGTCAAATATTGCCGTGTGGTTTATATCATCCACAAAGGGAAACCCTGTTATGACTATAGCAAAGGAGGTTTTATTAGCTTACTGGAAAAAATATAATTTTATATGTGATTATTTTTTTACATCCTATGTAATGGAAATGATATATGATATAAAGCCTGAATTGTTTAAGGATATGCCTAAATATCCGATAGAAACACCACATTTTACTGTGTTTTCTTTAGCAGAGAATTTTACAAAAGAAAAATTTGAATCGTATTCTTCACAAACGTTTATTCATAAATTATCCTATAGATTAAATCCTGAAGAAGCTAAAAATGTTGACAGGTTATATGACATATTGGAGAAAGAATGAAAGAAATTGGTTTAATTTCAATAATTGTTCCTGTTTATAACGCAGCTGAATATTTAGTAAAATGTTTAGAATCTCTTGTAAATCAGTCATATAAAAATTTAGAAATAATTTTAGTAAATGATGGTTCAAAAGATAACAGCCTTGAAATAATGAAGCAATTTGCAGATAAAGATTCCAGAATTGTAGTAATAGATCAGCAGAATTCGGGGGTAACACAAGCAAGAAAAAGAGGCGTTCAGGAAAGTAAAGGTGAATGGATAATTTTTTGTGATGCAGATGATGAACTGCCATATAATTCTGTAGAAGTTTTGGCAGAAAACTCTACGGATTCACAGATTGTTATAGGCCAGGTTTCTTTTAAAGGGAGTTTTAAGTGGCCTTATAAACCGTGCAATGCATTCTTAACGAAAAAGCAGGCCCTAAAAAGAATTGTAAATGGAAAAATCCACTGTGGACCTGTAGCCCGTCTTTTTTCAAAAGAATTATTTGATGAAAATACTTTCTCTATTTCTTCTGATATTGTTAAGGGAGAAGATCGTTTAATGAATTTGTATTTGTTCTCTAATCTTGGACAAGGAAAAAAAGTTAGACAAATTGAAGATGTAGTTTACTTATATATTCAGCGTCCAACTTTCCATCCTTCTGATTACTTAAATAGAAAGAAGAGAACAAAACTTCATATGAAAATTTTGTCTAAAACATCAGCATCCTTAGTTATTTTAGCATGGCTTATGTATATAAAATATGAATTAAAACTTATTATAAAGAGAATGTTGAGAAAAAAATGAGTTTTTATATAAAGTTGTTTTTGGCTTTGATTGTAATTCTTTCTATAGGGCTTTTAGGCTTAAAAAAAGAAGGCAATCAGCTTGTGGTTGTAGATGTAATTACACCTGTTTCAATTTTTTATGTTGGTTTAATTATTTTTTTAGTCAGCTCTCTTAGATTTGAAGTTGGAACCGATTATATAGGTTATAACTCTTATGCCAGAAATCACATATTGGGAAAGCCTTTTTTTTCAGAGTTTGGTAAAATCGAACTCTTTTTTAATATATTTGCAAGGATTTCCTATAGACTTTGCGGGGATATGCAGTTTTTATTTGCGGCCCTTTCTTTTTTTACAGTTTATTTCCTTTTTAAAGGATTTTTATATTATGATAAAAATTTAATTGTTCCAGTCTTAATATTTTTTATTTCTACAACTTTCTTTATTTCATTAAATGCAATGAGACAAATAGCTGCGTTTTCTATTTTTTTATACGCAAGTCAATATGCAATCAGTAAAAACTTTAAGAAATATTTTTTGTTAATGCTATTAGCACTATGCTGGCATAAAACTGCTTTATTATATTTGTTTTTATATTTTGCTCCTAGAATTAGAATCAGGAAGAGTTTTTTCCCTTTGGTTATTTCAATGTTCATTATGAAAAAAATAATTAATATATTTTTAGCGAGATATTTATCTGGTTTAGGGTTTGGTTATTATCTTATTGTAAAAGCAGGAAATGCTTCTACATCTTTTATACTCATTTCAGGCATTATTTCTGTAATTTTCTGGAAGGTAATATACAGCTCATATGAAGAAAAAGATAATTTTTTATTCAATATTGCTTTGTTAGAATTATTAATAAACATTTTAGGCGATGGAATTCCAGGGGCTTTTAGACTTGCATATATATTCTGGCCAATTTATTGTGTTGTTTGTCCATATATTTTAAGAAAGGCGAAATCACTAAAAGTAATCTATTTAAGTATATTTATCATTTTATTTGGATTTTATTTTTATAAACAGCAGATATTAGCTAATTCGCATACTATAGTTCCGTATAAATCGATTTTAAGAGGGGTGCTATAATGAAAAAAGTTTTGTTTATTTCAAATCACGCAGGTTTTTCAAAATTTAATGCTCCATATATGCAGTACTTTCATGAACAGGGCTGGCAGGTCGATAATGCATCTCCCGGGATTGAAACAGGTTATTTTGATAATCAGTATGACGTTCCTATAAAAAGGAATCCCTTTTCATTTTCAAATTTTAAAGCTTTAAGAATGCTAAAAAAAATCTGCAAAGATAATCAATATGATATTATACACTGTCACACTCCTGTTGGCGGCGTACTTGGAAGAATGGTGGGTCATGTTTGTAAGAAAACAAAAGTTATATATACAGCTCACGGTTTTCATTTTTATAAAGGTTCTTCTTTAATAGACTGGCTTTTATGGTATCCAATTGAAAAACATTTTTCTAAAAAAACAGATTGTATTGTAACTATAAATCATGAAGATTATGAATTAGCAAAGAAAAAATTTAAAACAGATGTAAGATATATTTCTGGCGTTGGTGTAAATATAAACAGATTTAAGCCATGCGATAAAAATACAAAAGATGAACTTCGAAAAGAATATGGATTTAGCAAAGATGATTTTATATTAGTTTATTGTGCACAATTTATCCCCAGAAAAAATCATAAGTTTTTTATGTCTTTAGTTGATGATTTAAAAGAGAAAATCCCAAATCTAAAAATTATTTTTGTAGGAAATGGAAAATTAGAAGCAAATTTTAAGAAGCAGGTTTCAAAAAATAATCAGGAAAATTTTATTTCTTTTATGGGATATCGAAAAGATGTAGAGAAACTGTACCAGATTTCCGATTTATTAATTTCAACAAGTTTTCAGGAAGGCTTTGGAATAAATATTGTAGAAGGAATGGCAACTGGACTTCCTGTAATTTGTTCTGACATTCGAGGTCATAACGAAATAGTTAAAAAAGGTGAAAATGGATACAGGATATCTTTATCTTTACCAAATGAGTACATAAATAAAATTTTACTTTTATGTACTGACAAAAATCTTTATAATTCTATTTGTGAAAATAATATAAGGGATGCAAAGAAATTTGATGTAGAGCACTCTGTCTCTCAAATGGCAGAAATTTATAAGGATTATTTTTGAATAGCGAGAATTAAGAGGTTTGTGTGTTAAATAATAAAAAACAAATTTACATAATCGGTACAGTAGGTGTTCCCGCATGTTACGGAGGTTTTGAATCATTAGTAGAAAATATGCTGGATTTTACACCTGCTGATGTACAATACACCGTTTTCTGTACAGCGAAAAAATATGAAACGAAATTAGAAACATATAAAAATGCCAGGCTTATTTATCTTGATCGTGATGCGAACGGCAAAGACAGTATTTTATATGATTATGAGTCGATGAAAATTGCAATCAAAAATAATGCTGACATCATGCTTATTCTGGGTGTCAGCGGCTGCATTTTCCTTCCAGAAATCAGGCGAAAGTTTAAGGGCAAAATTATTACTAATATAGATGGTCTTGAATGGAAACGCGATAAATGGAATCCTCTGGCTAAATGGCTCTTACATTATTCAGAGAAACAGGCTGTAAAATATTCAGATGTAGTAATCGGTGATAATAAAGGAATTACAGATTATATTTATTCTGCCTACTCAAAAACTGTTGCAAAAAAGCGAGTAGAGCTTATAGCTTATGGTGGTAATCATGCAGAAAAAATTACAGATGATTCTTTGTATGAAAAATATCCATATATGAAAGAGCCTTATGCAGTTACGGTTTGCCGCATTGAGCCGGAAAATAACATTCATCTCATCTTAGAGGCATTTGAAGGTCTGGCAGAAAAACAGCTTGTGATTGTCGGAAACTGGAAAAACAGCCAGTATGGAACTGAATTAAAAGAAAAGTATTTAAAGTGCGAAAATATTCATCTTTTAGATCCAATCTATGAAAGTCATGAAATAAACTGGATTCGCTCTAATGCTTCTCTTTACATTCACGGACACAGCGCCGGGGGAACAAATCCAAGTTTAGTTGAAGCTATGAATTTAAGCCTGCCAATTTTAGCTTTTGACTGTGTTTATAACAGGGCTACAACTCAAGACCAGTGTTTGTACTGGAGAACTGCAGAAGAACTGGAAGAACTTATAAAAACAAAATCCAGTGAGTACAGTTTGATTAGTGCAAAAATGAAAGAACTAGGTAAGACTGAATATTCATGGGAAAATATTGCCAGAAAATATAATGAATTATGGAACAAATAACCAAAGCAAAAAACAACAGGACACTGGAACTATTCGAAGAAGAAATTTCTGTACTACGCGAAAGGCTTTTAACAGAAGAAAAAATTAATTCTCTTGCAAGCTCGTCTTCTGTGCTGAAAAATGAAGAGTTTATAAATAAAACTCTTAACGGCGATCTTTTGAATATGCTTAAGTTTTTGCCGGACGGTTTTGCAGATCTTATAATTATTGACCCGCCGTATAATCTTACAAAAAACTTCAGCGGCCTGAAATTTAATTCCCGCTCAGATGAAAGCTACGATCTTTATCTTGAATCATGGTTTCCTGATGTGTGTAAAAAGCTCAAGCCAAACGGTTCACTTTACATGTGCGGCGACTGGAAATGCACTTCATCAATTCAGCGGGTAATTGAAAAAGAGCTAACTATAATGAACAGAATTACCTGGCAGAGAGAGAAGGGAAGGGGTGCCAAAAGCAACTGGAAGAACGGCATGGAAGATATATGGTTTGCTGTTAAAAATGAAAAGGACTATTACTTTGATGTCGAAGCAGTGAAACTAAAGCGAAAAGTTATTGCACCTTATAAAGTGAATGGCAAGCCTAAAGATTGGGAGAGCGGGGACGAAGGAAATTTCCGCTTAACCTATCCGTCAAATTTCTGGGATGATATAAGCATTCCGTTCTGGTCAATGAGCGAAAACACAGAGCATCCGACTCAAAAGTCAGAGAAGCTTTATGCGAAACTTATTTTAGCTTCTTCTAAAAAAGGGGACATAATTTTTGATCCGTTTTTAGGTAGCGGGACTTCAAGCGTTGTTGCAAAGAAACTTGAAAGAAATTTCTGCGGAATCGAATTGAGTGAAAAATACTGTATGCTGGCAGAAAAGCGCCTGTTGCTTGCGGAAAACGATAAAACGATTCAGGGCTATAGCGACGGCGTTTTTTGGGAGCGAAATACGCTTGGTGCTCAATTAAAGGCAAAGTAAAATATTGTACGGCAATAAATCTTCCTATATAATGGATTATACTTTATACAAAACACATAAGGGATTAGGAGAGAATATGAAAGGAATAGTTTTAGCAGGTGGTTCAGGTACAAGACTTTATCCTATAACAAAAGCTGTTTCAAAGCAGATTTTACCTTTGTACGATAAACCTATGATTTACTATCCGCTTAGTTGTTTAATGTTGGCAGGAATTCGTGAGGTTTTAATTATTTCAACTCCGAGAGATATAAAAGTTTTTGAAGAATTATTTGGTGACGGCTCCTGGCTTGGTATGCATTTTGAATATGCTGTACAGGATAAACCAAGAGGACTTGCAGATGCCTTTATTGTCGGTAAGGATTTTATTGGAAGCGATGATGTTGCTTTAGTTTTAGGCGATAACATTTTCTACGGTCAGAGCTTTACTTCTACCTTAAAGAGAGCAGCCCAGAAAGTTACAGAAAATAAAGGGGCAGTAATTTTTGGATATTATGTTGCAGATCCTACTGCTTATGGTGTAGTTGAATTTGATTCACAGGGAAATGTTTTAGGCATAGAAGAAAAACCTGCAAACCCAAAATCAAACTATGCTGTTCCTGGACTTTATTTTTATGATAATTCAGTTGTTGATATTGCAATGAACGTTAAACCAAGTGCCCGCGGTGAAATAGAAATTACTTCCGTAAACACAGAGTATTTGAACCGCAAGCAGCTGAAGGTTGAACTTTTGGGTCGCGGAATGGCCTGGCTTGATACAGGAACTTATGACGGCTTAAACGAAGCAAGCAATTTCATATGTACAATTCAGAAGCGACAGGGGCTTTATGTTTCCTGCATAGAAGAAATTGCATATAAAAATGGATGGATTACAAAAGACCAGCTGCTGGAACTTGCTAAAGGCTATAAAACAGAATACGGCAGATATTTAGAGTTTGTTGCAAATTTATAAAATTTTATGAGGAAGTGTGTAAATGGCTTTTGAGTTTAAGAAGTGTGATATTGAGGGCTTGTATGAAATCCAGCCAAAAATTTTTGGAGATAACCGCGGATATTTTTTAGAAACTTACAGTGAAAAAGAATTTTTTGAAGCAGGCCTTACAATGAAATTTGTTCAGGACAATCAGTCTAGTTCTTCAAAAGGTGTTCTGCGCGGACTTCATTTTCAGACAAAGCATCCGCAGGGAAAACTCGTGCGTTCACTTTATGGCCAGGTTTATGATGTTGCAGTTGATTTAAGGCTTGGCAGTGCAACCTACGGAAAATATTACGGAGTTATTCTTGACTGCGAAAAACAGAATATGTTCTACATTCCTGAAGGATTTGCACACGGCTTTTGTGTTCTGACAGACCTTGCAGTTTTTGCCTATAAGTGTACAGATTTTTATCATCCGGAAGATGAGGGCGGTCTTATGTGGAATGACCCTGCCATTGGAATCGACTGGGAAAGCGTTCTGCCGGGAATTACACAAAACGCAATTCTTAGCGAAAAAGATAAAAAGCATTTGCCATTCAGTTTAGAAAATAAATATTTCGATTTAAATGCAAAATGGATAGGGGCATAAAATGAGAAAACTAAAAAATATTCTTATAACAGGTGGAGCAGGTTTTATAGGCTCTAATTTTATTCATTATTTATTCGGACAGTCTTCAGCAAAAAACAATTTGTTCAATGATGCAAACTTTGAAGGAACAGTTGTAAATGTTGACTGTTTAACTTATGCCGGAAACTTAGAATCTCTTGCAGACATAGAAAAAAAATTTGGCGGTAAAAGATACTTCTTTGAAAAGGTTGACATCTGTAACCGCGTAGAAATCGAAAGAATTTTCAGGCAGTACGATATAGACACTGTAATTCACTTCGCAGCAGAAAGCCATGTAGACCGCTCAATCTTAGGGCCAGAAGCATTTATGAAAACAAATGTAATGGGCACTTTCACTTTACTTGATGTTGCAAAAAACTTCTGGAAAAAAGAAGACGGCACAATCCGCGACGATGTTTTATTCCATCACATTTCAACAGACGAAGTTTATGGCTCTCTGGGTGAAACTGGATATTTCAGGGAAGACACTCCATACGATCCGCGCTCTCCTTACTCTTCATCAAAAGCAAGTTCTGATCATGTTGTAA
>JAEELR010000024.1 GCA_016282835.1 Treponema sp.
ATCGACGGGATTTCTTCAAACTGGGTAAAAGTAGAAATTATCTCTGGAAATGACAGAGATGGTAATAAATTAAAAGTAGGAATGACTGGCTGGTGTTACAGCGGTTATTTAGAGTAAAATAGCACATAACAAAGCTTCAAATCGGATGTCGGGTCAAGCCCGCTGCGGTACAACCAGTTGTTACACGGACGTCCGCATTGGGGCGCATAATTTGAAAAAATGAAAAAAATTGATCTAATAAATGAATTGCAAAAAATAGGCTTAGAAAAGAACATGAAAATTTTACTTCATGTTTCGCTTTCAAAAATTGGTTACCTTAATAATGGGCCTAAAGATCTTATAGACGCAATCGAAGATATAATAACTACAGACGGTATTCTTGTTATGCCAGCGTATAATTCATATGGCAATTACAAACCAACTCTAAGCATCGTAAATGAATATTTTAGAAATCAAGAAGACGTAACTTGTACAAATCAAATAATTGCCAGCTTTGCTGTATGGGGAAATCAAAAAGGAAAAATTGCCGCAAATATTGAATATACAGAAGAAGGGCTTTCTTTTGAGGCAGGAGAACAAAGTACACTAGCCCGGCTATATGAAAATGATGGATGGTCTTTATTTCTAGGAACCGATTATTCAACTTGTACAATTCTCCATCTCGCAGAAAATAGAGCCAACTGGCCATCAAAAATTATTTTCACAGAAGAATTTACTACTTCAGAAGGAAATAAAATCCCTTTTCATGATGTTGCATATCAAGATGAAGATTTTAATAAAATCGGTTTAGAATTCGAAAAAGAATTCCAAAATAATCCAACAGTTTTTCGTCAAGGAAAACTTGGAAATGCTGAATGTAAATTAATTAATCAGAAATCATTTGTAGACTTTGCCGTTAGCTGGATGAATAAAAATAGAACTTAATTTTTTCTTGACACCATATATAACACCACTTATAATTCAATTATGGCTCAATGGGACAAACTTTTAAGCAAAATAAAATCCCTCGATAAAAACATGCGATTTTTAGAACTTAAAAAAGTTTTGGAAAGCTATGGTTATACGGTTTCTCAGCCAAAAGGCGGAAGCAGTCATTATATCTTCAGAAAACCTGGCTGTAATCCAATTACCATTCCAAGTCATGAACCAATAAAAGTTGTTTATGTAAGAATGGTAAAAGAAATAGTTGAGGCAGAAGAAACTAACAAGAAAAAGGAAGACTGAAATGAGAACTTTTGAAGAATATATGAAATTACCTTACAAATTGGAAATAATTCCAGATACAGAAGAATCAGGTTTCGTTGCTTCATATCCAGAACTTCCTGGCTGTATTACTTGTGGTGAAACTTTAGCAGAAGTCGTTGCAAATGCTGAAGATGCGAAAAAAGAATGGTTAACCGCTGCAATTGAAGACAATATAGAAATTGCAGAACCAGAAACAGCTGATTCCTATTCCGGTCAGTTCAAACTTCGTCTTCCAAAGACATTGCACAAAACTCTTGCTGAAGATTCAAAAAAAGAAGGCGTAAGTATGAATCAATATTGCGTATACCTTCTTGCTAAGAATTCAGAAAAAGAACATATATCTACTGCAAAGAAGCAAGCAGTACTCGTATAACAAAAGTTTAAAGTCGACACGGTCTTAATGTCTGTGCGGGTTAAATTAATGTTATGTGGGCGTCCGCACATGGATGTTTAGGAGACAGAAATGAAAAAATTGTTTGTTTTTTTGTTCTTAATTAATTATTGCAGTTTATTTGCAGAGTCAAATCATGAAAAAGTAATTAAAGCGTTAAAGAATGGAAAATATAATTCTGCTAAAGAAATTCTTACTGAATGGGAAAAAACTGAACCTGAAAATCCTGATTTATTAACCGGGTGGTTTAATTACTATCAGTTACGGAATCAAGAATCTAGTTGTCGTATAGGTCCGTCGAAATTGACAGGTCGTGGAATTTATGATTACGGAGTTACAATTTATAATGAAGATGATTTAAAGATAGCCATTGGTTATCTTGATAAGGCTTTATCTTTATACCCATACAGACTGGATATTCAGTTTGGAAAAGCAAGGTGTCTTCTTGATGCAGAACATTATGCAGAAGGAACAAATCAATTAATTTCAGTTTTAAAACTTTATGAAAAGTCTCCATCTCATGATTGGTATTGGACTCTTGATGAGTCTTTTAAGGAAAATGGTTGGGATGTAAAAGATACTTTTTTTGGCTGTTATCAGGATTATATTAATATGATGGATTTTGGAGTGGACCGTACAAAAACACAGGAGTTTTTTGAATGTATGCTAAAAATCCTAGGAGAAAATCCAGTAATTTTGAATTATTATTCTATTTTTTACAAATATGTAGATGATAATGAAAATTCGTTAAAGTGTCTTTTAAAGGCTTACGAACTAGATAATGATGATTTTATTATAATGACAAATATTTGTTATACTTATCATAATTTAAAAAATGAAAAAGAAGCAAATTACTGGTATCAAAAAATTTTAAGTTATGATACAGATGAATCAAAGTGGTATGCTGAAAAATGTCAAGAATACTTAAGTCACTGAAAACTGCTTAAATGCAGAGTATAAAAAAGAAATTGTAAATATAAAATTGAATAACACGAAGCTCGTTGGCGGTGTGGAATTGCTCAATAAATTCAAGCCGCTACGGAACCCCTTGACGACCGCAGGGAAACGAGGACGGTGACCGTTAGGGAAGGGTGGAGAAGCGGATGATGCTCAGAGTGTTTTCTTAGCAGAAGGAACATTCGTGTAGAATAAAATTGCGGTTCCAAATATGCTTGTTTAGTTGACTAGAAAAAAGATTTCTTGTATTATCTATAAACTATATCTATACTTATGTAAAAAGGTTTTTGGAGAAAAAAATGGGAGTTGTTAAAACAATACTTCTTATAGCATTTATTATTGTTTGTGTTCTTACAATTTTATTAGTTCTTATGCAGAATGATGAAGGAAACGGTATGGGAACTGCTTTTGGTGGTGGTCAGAGTGCTGCCTTTGGTTCACATAGCGCAAGTGTTTTAGTTAAGACTACAGGTGTTTTAGCAGGTTTTTTCTTTGTTATTGTTTTTGTTCTTCTTCTTTTGAATAAGCCTGAGAAGAGAGTTGATTTAACTGAAAAGGTTGAAGATGGTTCTGCTGTTGAAGAAACTGTTGAAGAGTCAAGTAACTGGCTTGATGAAGAGCTTAATGGTGCTGAAGAATCTGTAGAACTTAAGGCTGAGTAATTTTATTAAGTTCTAACTATAAGGTCCGGACAGGGATATTCCTGAGCCGGATTTTTTTTATTTGTGAGATGTAATTTTCGGTTGAGATTTTTGCTTGAGATTTTCAGGTGGAATTTTTAAGGATATTACACATAGTGATTTAAAATAATTTTATATGGTATAATCAATCTTATGAGTTCAGAATTAGATGTAATACAGCACTTATTAAATATTGAAAATGCTTCTGCTTTGAAATTGAATGAAGCTTATGCTGAAGCTGATAAAATTTTGAATGAAGCAAAGACAGAAGTTGAATCGAAATTTGGTGAAATCTATAAGGCAAAAATTTCTGCTGAAGAAGAGAAGTTTTTAAAGCGTAAAAATGATGCTCTTGAAAATCATAAGAAGGTATTGGACTCTTATGAAAAAACACTGGAATCTTATGAAAAAAATTATGATGAGTTTTCGAAGGTTCTTGGTGAAAAACTCGCGGCTAATGGAAAATAAATAAATGTCAATGGATAAGTCTACGGCTGACTGCTATGTTTATTCTAAAGCAAGCGGGAGCCTTTCCAAAAGTTTTATTGGAAATAGAAAATCTGTTTTGTTTTCTCAAAGTTCAATTCCTCAGTTATGGTCGCTTTTGTTTTCTAAAGAAATTCCTTCTTTGCCGCAGTCACTGCTTGTAAAAGAATTTGAAAAAACGGCTTTAAATGAATTTGTAAATAAATTTATTTCACTGATGGAAAATTATGAAAGGCCAGAAAAAGTTTTAATTACAATGCTTCAGTTTTATGAGGTAGAAAATTTAAAAGAGATTGCAGCGACTTTATGTTTGGGAAATAAAGAAAAGCCGGAGCTTATAAATATTTTTCCATATTCAAGACTGAATTATAATGCGTGGCCTTCGCTTAAAGAAATTACTTTGAACTCTCCTTATGAGTGGTATGCAGGTTTTGATTCTTTTGATGACGAGAAAGATTTTAATTACAGGATTGACTGCCAGTACATAAAGGAATTGTGGGCAAGCGTTAATGAAATAAAAAATGAAAGTGCTTCCGATTTACAGAAATTGTTTTTACAGAAAATTGTTGTGCAGAATTTTGTGTGGGCTTTGCGTCTTAGAATTTTTTATAAAATGGAAAGTGAGCAGATTAAATCTTATCTGGTTTATGAAGGCGACAAAAAAAATGAAAAGGATTTATTTGCGGGCGAAGTAATAAAATCTTTAGACTGGAAGCTTGATGATTTTAATGTATGGAGTAAATCTTCTATTAAAAAGTTTTTGAATCCGGATAGTGCTTCGTGGACTATAAACTGTGCATATATTAATAATGCTTTCCAGGACTTTTATGTTTTGCAGGCTAAGCATTTGTTTCATAAATATCCTTCTACATGCTGTCCGTTAGTGTGCTGGTTTATTATAAAGCAGGATGAAGTGGACAATATTCGTCACGCATGTCAAAGAATTAAGCTGGGGGTTAATAATGGCTAAAACAGTTCCTATGAAATTGATTGAATTGATGATTCTAAAAAGAGACATTCACTCGGTGTTAAAGTATCTTGGAGAATTTGGTCAGTTTCAGTTTCAGCAGAATTTTGAAGAAAAAACTGAAGACGATAAAAAGAATCCTGATAAGGAATTGTGTGAAGCCCTTCTTTCTACAAGAGCAAAATTGAATCTGAGTTCAGAGAATAAATATAACAGCGATATAAATCTTCCTTCTGAAGAGGAATACAAAGAAGCAGAAGAACTTATTTCTAATGCGCAGGTTTTGTTTGATAAAGAATTAGAATTAAATGATAAGCTTAAAAGTGTAGAAAAAATTTATGATGAAACAATGGCATTTTCAAATCTGAAGGTTTCATACAGTCAGCTGGAAAGCATGTCGTTCTTAACTTTTAGAATTGGTTCTGTTCCGGATGAAAGCCGTGATTCATTGAAATATAAATTAGGCTCTCAGGCTTTACTGGTTCCTTTAGGAAATGATAATAAAAGCGTTTTAGTTGCATGTTCTAAAGCGAATAGAATTAGTGTAGATAAAGTTTTAAACGATGTACACTTTATTGAATATGAAATTCCTTCTGACTTCAAAGGCGTTCCTGATGATGCGATTGAATCACTGGAAAAAGAAAAAGTTTCTCTTCTTGCAGAAATAGATGAAATTGTAAAGCAGAGGAAAAATTTTGCGCAGACTCATGAAGCTCATTTACAGAGATTGATTGCAGAATTTTCTATAAGCGCACAGATTTATGAAGTTGAAAATAAATTAGAGAGTACAGAATTTGTTTATAGGATTACAGGCTGGATCCCGTCTTATTTGAGTCATGATTTAATGAAAGATCTGGATAAGCTTACGGAAGGCCGTGTAGGCATCAGGTGTTATTTGCCGAGTGAAGTTGAATCTGTTGTTCGCGGAGAAGAAAAAATTCCTGTTCAGGTAAAGCATAAGGGAATTGTTAAAAACTTTGAGCGCATGGTGTTCAGCTATGGTTCTCCTTTGTATGGAACTGTAGACCCGACACCTTTTGTTGCTCTTTTCTTTACTTTGCTTTTTGGAATTATGTTTGGCGATTTAGGTCAGGGCTTAATATTTTTGCTCGTTGGAATTTTAATGAAACTGAAGCTGTTCAAGCTTTCCGGCTGGGAAAAATTTTCTACGATTTTTATTTGTATTGGTGTTTCAAGTTCGATTATGGGAATTTTAACCGGTGAGTTTTTTGCGAATGAAACAGTTTTACAGCCGTTTGCATATTGGGTAACAGGTTTATTTGGAGAGCCGCGCTCACAGATTCTTCCTATGATGCCGTCTCAGGATTCTTCTTCGATTACACGAATGTTTATGTTCTTCGGCTTTACAATTGCTGTTGGTTTCATAATTAATTCCACAGGTATTATTATTAACATTGTAAATCAGTTTACATTGGGTAAAAAAGGAAAGGCTATTTTTGGTAAGACAGGAATTACCGGTTCAATTTTCTTCTGGTATGTTGTGTATTTTGCTTTGAAAGTTGCTTTGTTTAAGGGCAAGATTGCAGTTTACGACTGGATTATAATAGGTACTTCTTTATTCTTAACGGCATTCAGTGAGGTCTTTGAGCGCCTTGTAGATGGTAAAAGACCTGTGTTTGAAAATGGTGTGTTTAGTGCTTTAATTGCGGCTATTGTTGAGCTGATTGAAATTATTTCGTCTTATCTTTCTAATACTGTAAGTTTTGTGCGTGTCGGAGCGTTTGCTTTGGCTCATGCAGTTTTGGGTTATATTATTGAAAAACTGTCTCATTTGGCAGGTCCTGCAGGTGGTATTGCTGTAAGTATTGTTGGTAATGCAATTGTTGTAGTGCTTGAAGGAATGATTGTTGCAATTCAGGTTGTGCGTCTTCAGTACTATGAGTTTTTTAGTAAGTTTTTCTTTGAAACTGGAAGAGAGTTTAAACCTTTCAGATTCGAATATTAATAATTGTAGAAAAATTTGTTCTCGGAGGCAAAAAATATGAACAAGAAAATTTTATTTATTATTACACTTTTAGTGTTTGGTTCATTAGCAGTTTTCGCAAAAGGATCAAAAGCAAGTGATTCTGAAAATGCAGATAATCAGTCGGTAGAAGCTGCTGCAGATTCTGGATGGGCATCTTCTATTAAATATCTGGCTGCAGCTTTAGCTGTTGGAATTGCCTGTTTAGGTGGAGGAACTGCTGTTGCAAAAATTGGTTCAGCTGCTATGGGTGCAATGAGTGAAAATGCTGAACTTTCAGGAAAAGCTCTTCCTTTCGTAGGTCTTGCAGAAGGTATTTGTTTGTGGGGCTTTTTGGTTGCATTGTTCATTATCCTTATGTAAAGAGTTTTAATGGAATTTTTTGTAATAGCTGAGCGGGAAATTGTTCTGGGCTTTAATTTAGCAGGTGTAAAAGGCAGGGCAGTTTCTAACCGCCAGGAAGCACTGGATGCGTTTTATGAAGTGACTAATCAAAAGGTTGATGAGCGCAGTTCTGGTGTTATAACTGAAAAAGTAAAAATTCTCATTGTTACAGAAGATGTTGCTGATATGCTTGGAAGTGTTTTTGAATCCTGGCAGATGAAAGGTGTTGCTCCGGTTGCTGTGGAAATTCCAGGACTTCACGGGCATAATCCTCATAGAAAATCTTTGACACAGGCAATTTCTGATGCAGTAGGAATAAAAGTCTGAATGGGAGCTTTGAATAATGGAAGAATTAAGATCGACTCAAGTTCTAGATAGAGAAATAGAAGAACAGACTGAAGAAAAAATTAAAGCAATTATAGAATCTGCTAAAGAGAATGCTCAGAGTTTAAGAGACGGACTGGACCTGCGCATTCAAAAAGCAGTTGATGAAGCTTGTAAAAAATTTGAAGAAGACTCACTGACTTATGAGAAGAAGCTTGAAGCGTTAGTGGATTTGGAAGAAGAGAGACTGTATATTCAATATATCCATAATAGTGTTATTGAATCTTTTAACAAATTTTTCAGCGGTTTATCTGAAGAGAAAATTTTTGAAATTTTAGGTAATCACTTTAAGTCAATGAAATCTTTTTTTACTTCTAATAAAGTTTCTGTAATGACTGTAAATCTTGAAGGTTCAAAGGTAAAAAAATATCTGGAAGGCGAGGGATTTATTGTGGATTCTTGTGAATCAATGAATGTTAAGCTTTTGGAAAATCAATTACCGGATTTTATGCATAACAAAGGTTTTTTTGTTGAATCAAAAGAATGTAAAATAAAAGCGAATGTTACTCTGGATGAAATTTTATCTGAACTTTTAAAAGCAAATTCTTATGAACTTTCCTGCGCTTTGTTTGGTCAGGAGGTTATAAAATGATTAAAGGAACAATTACCAGAATTAGTGGTCCTATAGTTTATGCAGAAGGTTTGGCATCCTGCGGTTTATACGATGTTGTTGATGTAGGAGAGAAAAAACTTATAGGTGAAATAATCCGCCAGAATAACGGTGTTTCTACAATTCAGGTTTATGAAGATGTTTGTGGCCTGCATATTGGAGAGCAGGTTGTTTCAAGCGGAAGACCTTTGTCTTTAAAACTTGGACCAGGGCTTGTTGGAACAATTTATGATGGAATCCAGCGCCCTCTAAAGCAAATGTATGAACAGTCTGGAATTTATATAAATGCAGGCCAGAGGGCAGAATGTATTGACGGTGAAAAAAAATGGGACTTCGATTGTGTTGTTTCTGAAGGTGAAGAAATTTCTGCCGGAAAGATTTTAGGCTATGTGCAGGAAACTGGTTCTATAAAGCACTGCATTATGGTTCCGCCATATATAAAGGGAAAGGCTTTAAAATCTGTAAAGGGTTCAGGCTCTTACAATGTTGATGAAGTTATTGCCGTTACGGATTTGGATGAAGAACTTTATTTAAGTCACTACTGGCCGCTTAGAAAACCACGACCATACGCAGAAAAGCTTGAAGTAAGTCAGCCGCTTATTACCGGTCAGAGAGTAATTGATGTTTTCTTCCCGCTAAGTAAAGGTGGAACGGCTGCAATCCCGGGTGGCTTTGGAACCGGTAAAACTATGACCCAGCATGCAATTGCTAAATGGTGTGATGCAGATTTAATTGTATACATTGGTTGCGGTGAGCGCGGAAATGAAATGACAGATGTTCTTACTGATTTCCCAAAACTGATTGACCCTAGAACAAACAGGTCTTTGATGGAAAGAACAATTTTAATTGCAAATACATCAAATATGCCTGTAGCTGCCCGCGAAGTTTCTTTGTATTCAGGAATTACTTTAGCAGAATACTACAGGGACATGGGACTTCATGTTGCAATCATGGCAGACTCAACAAGCCGCTGGGCAGAAGCCTTAAGAGAGCTTTCGGGACGTATGGAAGAAATGCCTGCAGAAGAAGGTTTCCCTGCTTACTTGCCAACGCGCCTGGCAGAATTTTATGAGAGGGCCGGCAGAGTAAAAACTTTTACTGGAAGCGAAGGAAGTGTCAGCGTAATTGGTGCTGTTTCGCCACCGGGAGGAGATTTTAGTGAACCTGTAACTCAGCATACAAAACGATTTATCCGATGCTTCTGGGCTTTAAACAGAGAGCTTGCAAATTCAAGACATTATCCTGCAATTGGCTGGATTGATTCTTATTCTGAATATGCTGATGAAATTAAACTCTGGTGGAACGGAAAGGATCCCCGCTATTCACAGGCCAGAGCCGAAGCGCTTGCACTTTTGAAAAAGGAAGACCGCCTGCAGCAGATTGTACGCCTTATTGGTTCTGATGCTTTACCGGAGAAAGATAATTTAGTTTTGATTGTTTGTGAAATGATTAAGAACGGATTTTTACAGCAGAATGCCTTTGATGAAATTGATTCTTATTCTTCTCCACAGAAACAGATTTTGCTTTTACTTTTGATTTTGACTTTCTACAATAAATCACTTGAGCTTTTAAAGATGGGCTGTCCTCTTTTAAAGATTCGTGATTTAGACTGCAGGAAAGAAATTATAAAAGCTAAGAGTGTTGTAAAAAATGATGACATAGAAGGCTTGAATAAAATTCAAACTGATATGGAAAATGAATTTAGCGGACTTGAAAATCTATACCGCAAGGATGCAATAGTATGAAAGGCATTGAACACAGCGGATTAACACTTGTAGACGGACCAATAGTTGCTGTAAAGAGAAGCGAGAATTCTTTTTATGATGAAGTAGTTTATGTCCGCGATAAGACTGGTGAAAAAAGAACCGGAAGAATTATTGACCTGAATAAAGACATTGCCGTAGTTCAAATTTTTGGAAGCACAACAGGCCTTGATCTTGAATCAACAACAGTTGAGTTTCTGGAGGAGCCGATGGAGCTTGCTGTAGGTAAAGGTCTTTTAGGAAGAATTTTTAACGGACTCGGTGAAAGCATAGACGGTTATCCTCCGATTATCAGCAGTAAAAAATTAAACGTAAACGGAAACTCTATAAATCCTTATGCGCGCGTTTATCCGAGGGATTTTATTCAGACAGGAATTTCTGCAATTGATGGAATGAATACTTTAATCCGTGGACAAAAGCTTCCTATTTTCAGTGGAAACGGTTTACCGCATAATAAACTTGCAGCACAGATTATCAGGCAGGCAAAGCTTTTAAATGACAGCGAAGACTTTGTAATGGTTTTTGCAGGCATGGGAATTAAATACGATGTAGCGCAGTTCTTTAAGCATACCTTTGAAGAAAGCGGTGTTTTGTCAAAGGTTGTAATGTTCCAGAGCTTAGCTGATTCTCCTTCAATCGAAAGAATCATTACTCCGCGCTGTGCTTTAACTGCTGCAGAGTATCTGGCGTTTGAATGCAATATGCACGTTCTTGTTGTAATGACTGATATGACAAACTACTGTGAGGCCCTGCGTGAAATTTCTACTACAAGAGGTGAAGTTCCGGGAAGAAAAGGCTACCCTGGATATTTGTATTCTAATTTAGCAGAACTTTATGAAAGAGCGGGAAAGGTTCAGGGCAGTACGGGTTCTATTACACAGATTCCAATTCTTACTATGCCGAACGATGATATAAGCCATCCGATTCCAGACCTTACAGGATACATTACTGAGGGCCAGATTGTTTTAGACCGCGAAATGGACCAGAAGGGTGTGTATCCTCCTGTGGCGGGCTTGCCAAGTTTAAGCCGACTCATGAAAGACGGTATTGGTGAAGGAATGACCCGCGAAGATCACGCAAGCGTTTCGAGCCAGTTGTTTGCCTCTTATTCGAAGGTAAAAAATATCCGTAACCTTGCATCAATTATTGGTGAAGAAGAGTTGTCTGAATTAGACAGAATGTACTTAAAGTTTGGTAGCGAGCTTGAATCAAAGTTTTTTACGCAGGGTGAATATGAAGACAGAAGCATCTTTGAAACTTTGGATTTAGGCTGGAAGCTTTTGAGCATTTTACCACGCTCTGAATTGTACAGAATTAAAGATGAACTCATAGATAAGTATTTACCTGAAGAAGGCTATGCAGGTTAAGATTTGGAGAGTTTATGGCAAAACTTAATATTGCACCGACAAAATCGAATCTCTTGAGCATTAAGGAACAGCTTCAGATTAGTACTGAGGGCTATGACTTACTTGAGCAGAAGCGTGAGATTTTAGTAATGGAGTTGATGCATATTGTTGATAAGGTAAAAGTTCTGGATGCTAAAATCGAGGAGTGTATAAAAAAGTCTTATCCAAATCTTTTGAGAATGATTGAAGTTGTTGGTGAAGACCGTGTAGAAAGATTGTCGCATTCTGTAGATTACAAATTTGAAATAAAAGAAAAAAAAGTTTCTATTGCAGGCCTTGCGTTTGATTCGTTTGATGTTGAACTTCCTCAGAAACAGCTCTTTACTTCATTCTTAGGAACTTTTCCTGAAAGCGATCAGGTAATGGATGATTTCTTTGAGCTTCTAACTTTAATAACTCAAATGGCAACAATCAGAAATATTGCCTGGAGACTTGCTGTAGAAGTAAAGAAAACTCAAAGGCGAGTAAATGCACTTGATAAAATGATTATTCCTCAGGACAAAGAAACAGTAAAATATATTGAAAGCGTTTTAGAAGAAAGAGAAAGAGAAAATGTCTTTGTCTTAAAATCGTTGAAAAAAAACAGATAAGGCCAATGTATTAAGGAGAATTTTGAATTGGAAGAAGATAGTTTTTTACAAAAAGTTTTGGTTGCGTATAATGGTTCTAAGGCTTCACTTAAAGCTGTTATGTATTCATTCAGGATGGCAAAGGCTATTGATTGTGCTGTAAAAGTTGTAGTCGTTGCTGATGTTTCATCTGTTACAAAGTTGAATCTGATTAAAATGATTACAAAAGAAGAAGCTGAAAGCGGTCTTGAGTGGATTGAACGCGATGCAAAAGTAAATATCAATTATGTAAAAAACTTAGCCCTCCAGAATCAAGTTCAAGTAGAAACTGAAATCAGGCACGGAAGCATCTGGTCAGAAATTGTTCTTGCCGCAGATGAGTGGGATGCTGATTTAATTTTGCTTGGAAGTGAAACTGTTGAAACTTCAAATGCTAGGCTTCATTCTGAAATCAGTTATCACTCCCGCGAAATTATTGGCAGTGCCCATTGTAATGTTATGGTGGTGAAGTAGGGGTTATTTCAATTCTCTTAGTACGATAAGTATTAAATATCTTGTTATGTGGACGCCAGCATTGGGGCGCAAGTTGAAAAAAAAATGAATTATAATCCAACAGAAAAAGAAATTAGTTTTATAAACAGGGCTCTAGAAAAATTCAATGAGAAAAAAGTTGGAAGCGATAATCATCAGCTTTTAAATATTATAGAATATGATGAAAATGGAAATATAATTGCTGGGATTCTTGGTGGAACTTACTGGGGCTGGATGCATATCGATATTCTCTGGGTACATGAAAACTTCCGTAAAAAAGGAATTGGAAGTCTGCTCTTAAAGTCAGCCGAAGAAGAAGCATATAAAAGAGGATGTCATTCTGTACATGTAGATACAATGTCCTGGCAAGCTCCTGAATTTTACAAGAAACACGGTTATAAAATGATCAGCGAACTTAATGATATTCCAACCGGATATAAAAAATATCATTTAATCAAAGAACTATAAAATCATTTTCTTGAAATTGTTGACATATTCAAAAAGATTTTTTTATAATAAAGACAAACGAACTTCGTTCAGTTTGATTATGGATTATGTTTTTGTAAAAGATTCAGAAGGTTATGTTTTTAAGAAATTAGAAAATGAAGTTTCTCCAGATGAAAAAATAATTTCTGAAAAAGAATATATGAAAAAATCTGGACTTACTTCATATGAAAAGAAATTTGGACATGGTGGTGCAAGAGAAAATGCAGGAAGAAAACAGAAATTTGCATTGCCTCTGAAATTTCAAATTCGTGTAACAAAAGAAGAAAAAGATTTTATTGCCTACGCAAGAGAACATAAAGTCGACTACTCTGCTCTGATGCAAATGTAAAATCACATAAGATGCACTTCAAATTGGATATTGCAGATAAGCTGCTCCACCGTTTAAGTGCGTATTATACAGATCCTGAAACAAGTTCAGGATGACAGTTTCGTCTTGTCATTTAGATCCTGTAACAAGTTCAGGATGACAGGTGCTCATAGGTTTTCCCACTTACTCCAATTCAACATAAGTTTTCCCAGAACCACCGTCTTCCGGGCGGGCAAAGTGGAAGTCTTTTATTCCCGGATAATTTGAGAGCAAATCTTTTACTGCCTGCTGTAAGATTCCGTCTCCCTTTCCGTGAATAATGCTGAACGATTTAAAGCCTGTGATTGCACATAAATCCAGCTGCTTCTGAACTTCTTTTAAAGCCTGTTCACATCTCATTCCTAAAAGGCGCAGTTCAAATTTTGGTTTTTCAGTTTTGTATTCTGTGTTTGCATATTCAACACTCAGGTTTATTTTGCTTTGATTTGATGGAGCTTCTGCAGGAATAATTTCTTCTTCTTTAAAATTCATTTTTATTGAACCAAAGTGTACGGTGTAGAAATTATTTTTTGTTTTGCTTCCAAGAATTCCTTTTCGTTTTTCTTTTCCTGCTAAGACTTCAATTCCTTCTTTAAGTTCAATCTTCTTTGTTTCATTAGATTTTCTTGCCGGAAGTTCGATTGCTGTAGCATATTCCAGGGCCTTTGAATTTGAAAGGCGGGCTTTAGTTTTTTTATTTGATTTTGACTTTGAATTTTTAGAAGTAAGTTTCATTCCGTTTTCAAAGATTTTAACTTCGCCTGAATGCTTTTCTTTTTCTTCTTCGAGTTTTTCTTTTTCACTTTCGAGGAGCATATCTCTTTCTGAAAGTTTTTCCTGTAAAGAAGAAATAAAGTTTTTTGCTCCTAAAGTTTTTTCTCTTGTTATTTCGCCTTCCCGTATTTTTCTGATAAGGTTTTCCAGTTCCTTTCGGCTTTCAGATAAAAATGCAAAGCTTTGTTTTTGTTCGATTGTCTTTAATTCTAACTCTTTTTCTTTTAGTTTTAGTTCTTTTTCCTGCTGCTTTAATTTTTTTTCTTCGAGTAAGATTTTTTCTTCTTTCTGTTCTTCAACTAATTTGTCCAGTTCACTGTGTTTTTCTGTGAGGCCTTTTATGAGCGTGCTGACATCTGCCTGTTCTGTGTTCAAATAATTTTTTGCCTTGTCGATTACTTCCTGTGCAATTCCGCTTTCACCTGCAATTTCAAGAGCGTGACTTTCACCTGGAACTCCCATTAATAGCCTGTAGGTAGGGCGCAGAGTGTTTTTGTCAAAATCAACGCTGGCATTTATACAGTAAGGATTTGTGTATCCGTAGTTCTTTAAGATTCCGTGGTGGGTTGTAGCGATTACCCAGGATTTTCTTTCCAGGAATGTATCTAACTCTGCCATTGCAAGAGCACCGCCTTCCTGAGGGTCTGTTCCGCTTGCAAGTTCATCAAGTAAAAGCAAAGTGTTTTCGTCTGCGTGTTCAAGCATTTGGGAGTGTTTTTTCATATGTGCCGAGAAGGTACTTAAGGAAGAATCGATTGACTGCTCGTCTCCAATGTCTGCAAAGATTTTTGTAAAGACTGGCAGCGCTGTTCCGTCTGAAGCAAGAACCGGGAAGCCTGCCTGATTTAATAGAGCGCTGAGTGCAATCGTTTTTAATGTAACGGTTTTTCCTCCTGTGTTTGGTCCTGTGATGATAAGAATTTTTTTGCCTTCCAGATATTCTATGTCGAGAGGAACACATTTTTCTCCCAGAAGCGGGTGGCGGACTTTTAATAATTTTAGTGTTTGTCCTTCACTGCATTCTAAAGCGAAAACTCCTGAGTGCTGTATTTTGTATTTTGTTCCTGCAGCGTATGAGTCGAGTTTGATTAAAATTTTATGGTTTTCTTCTAATTCGTTTCTGTACAAAGAAATTTTTGAAGTAAGCTCGCGTAAGATTTTTTTTGTTTCCGAGATTAATTTGTATTCGGCTTCAACAAGCATATTGTTTGCCTTTACAACTTCATCGGGTTCTATATAAACTGTCTGCCCTGTAGAACTTACTTCATGAACGATGCCTGAAATTTTTGAGCGGTTAGAAGCTTTTACTGCAAGAAGCTGTCTGTCGCTTCTGTATACGGGAACATTTGACTGTAATACTGTGTTCAGGCTTGAATCGCTTGTGTATTTTTTTATTGCGTTTTCAATCTGTTTCTGCAGGTTTAAAATGTTTTTTCTGATTTCTTTTAATGCAGGTAAATCCCTTATTTCGCCATAAGAATCAATTACAGAAAAGATTTCATTTTCTACGAATGAAAGATCTGACATTGCTTCTGCGTTTTTAGTAAGCAGGGGAAGCGTAAAGTTTTCAGATGAAGTTTTTATAATTTCTTTTAATTTTCGTGAACTGATACAAAACTTTCCTATAGCAAATAATTCTTCTTTTGAAAGCTGAGTGCCGGAAACCTTTAATGCCTGGAAGGATTTTTGAACCTGCGGGAAATATTCTATCGGGTTGCTTCTTGTTGTTGTAAGAATTTTTTCCCATTCCATAGAAATGTTTTTGATTTCGTTTATTTTGTTTGAATCGCTTGAAGCTTCTCTTTTTAGAGTAAAGTCTTTGCCTTCTTCTGTGCTGCTTAAGCTTGCGATTTCATCTCTGATTCTGTAAAAATCTAATTCTTTTGCAATTTGTCCTTTCAGGAAAATGTCAGTTTCTTCTTCTGAGTCTGAATTTGTTTTGCTTTCAATTGAAAAGTATGAAAGGATGTCATTCGGTACCTGAGCAAAATTGCTGGCCCCGCAGGAAGTTAACTGCTCTTCGGTTCTAAAGCCCCACAAAACGCTTATGCAGTCGAGGCCCGCATTTAATGAAGTTTGATAATCTACATCGGAGTCTCCAGCGTAAAAGGCCTGGTCTTTGTTTACATTCAGGTTTTCAAGCACTTTATAAACAGAGTCAGGCTGGGGTTTTAGTTTTATTCCTTCCTGAGCGCCGATTGCACAAGTGGAGTCAATATATTCGCTGAAAAATATTCTGTTTAATTCTTTAACCTGAGCGTCCGGTTTGTTTGAGACAATTCCCATTTTGATTCCGTTTGCTTTAAGGGTTTTCATTAAGTCTAAAATGCCTGCGTAGGGTTTTGTTTTTACAAGGCAGTTTTTACTGTAAGTCTCCTGTAAAAAACTATATGCTTTTTCGAAATTTGGATTTTGAGTTCCGCCCGGGATGGCTCTTTCTAAAAGTTTTTTTATTCCGTTTCCAACAAATTTCCGCACCTCGTCTTTTGTTCTTTGTGGCGCGTTAAACTTTTTTAAAACAATGTTTGTGCTGTCAGTTAAATCGTCGAGAGTGTCCAGTATTGTTCCGTCCATGTCAAAAATGATTGCGTTTTTCATAAAGTCCTTTTTTGTTAAGCGATGTTTTTATTAGAGTAAATTTATAGTTTTATATTTCTTTATTCAATATTTGGTGTTGTTAGTTTTATATCAGCATCTGTATAGTACAGATTCCGAAACAAGTTCGGAATGACAGATTTATTCTTCACTATAAAGAAGAAGTTTGTCATGCTGAATTCATTTCAGCATCTGTGTAGTACAGATTCTAAAGCCATGCTCAGAATGACAGGTTGTTGTGGTTTCGACAGGCTCAACCACCGTGTTATTCAATATTTACTAAGCCCGGTATGGAGCACCTGCGAAGCAGTCCGGAGGATGACCGGAAGGGAAGTGCGTAACACCGGATGAAAAAGAAATGATTTGTCACAAGAAGAAATTTTTTGCGGGAGAGAAAACTGGCGTCCATAAAAATAAAAATCAATTTAATTGAAAAAATAACCTGTCTTTAGTATCATAATAAAAATATTGGAAAGGAAATTATATGGATAAAAAAAATATTGGTATAATTGGTGCCGGAGCCTGGGGAACTGCTTTGGGAACTGCTTTGTCTCATGGCGGTCACTGTGTTGAACTTTGGGCTTTGGAAGAAGATGTAACTGATTCAATAAATAATGAACACGAAAATAAACGCTATTTGCCTGGACTTCTTTTGGATGAAAATGTTAGGGCAAGCTGCGACATAAAAAAAGTTGCTGAAGGAAAAGATATTGTAATTATGGCAAGCCCTTCTTTGTACCTTGCTTCTACAATTTCGAAATTCTGCGATGTAAAAAATATTCAGGACGGCTCAACTATAATTGCTTCGTTGACAAAGGGATTTGTTCCTTCTAAAGACAGTGAGCTTCCTGGTTTGGTTCTGGATACAATGGAAAGTGCACTGCCTGCGTGCTACAAAAACTGCACGGTTTATATTGCAGGTCCAAGTCATGCGGAAGAAGTTGCTGTTGGAAAAATTACGGGACTTATTTCTGCCAGTAACCATCACAGAAATGCGATTATTGTGCGCGATGTTCTTCGTGATGCAAAGGGTATTATGGCTTATGCTTCGTTTGACACAATTGGCGTTCAGATTTGTGCTGCTGCTAAAAATGTTATTGCTGTAATTTACGGTGCCCTGGATGCGCTTGCTGAAACCAGTGAAATTTTTGGCGATAATACAGAGAGCCTTTTGATGGCTGCGGGATTAAATGAAATCCAAACGTTAGGTTTTGCAATGGGTGCTACTCACGCTCAGACTTTTACTTCTATAAGCGGGGTAGGTGATCTGGATGTTACCTGTAAGTCTAAGTTCGGCAGAAACAGACGGTTTGGTCATGATATTATTAAGACTGATATTTTGTCTCAGTTTAAAGATTTAGATGATTTGATTTTGAATGTTAAGAAGGTCGGATATTTGCCGGAAGGTGCTGTTGCCTGTAAGTATGTTCATCAGATTGCTGTGGCTAAAAATTTGAAGCTGCCAATCTGTGAGGCTCTGTTCCATCTTTTGAATAAGGAAATTACTCCTGAAAAATGTCTTGAGTCTTTGATTAACAGAGATAATATGAAAAAAATTCTTAAACGACACGAGGGAAGATAATGCTTGAAAAAATTACCGGCACTTTTGCCAACATTATAAAAACGATTAGCGGCAAGTCTAAGATTACAGAGAAAAATATTGAAGAAACTGTTGAACAGATTAAGATGGCTTTGCTTGAGGCTGATGTTAATTTACGCGTTGTAAGAAGATTCGTTAACAGTACAGTAGAAGAAGCTAAGGGTGAAAAAGTTTTACGCTCTGTAGATCCTGGTCAGCAGTTTGTTAAAATTATTTACGATAAAATCTGTGCAATGCTCGGCGACAAAAAAACTGACCTTGCTCTTAAAGGCCCGGACACTCAGTCTGTTATTCTTTTGCTTGGTCTTCAGGGTGCCGGTAAAACTACTGCAGCTCATAAGCTTGCATTTAAATTAAAGAAAGATGGTCGTCGTCCTCTGCTTGTTGCCTGCGACTTGGTTCGTCCTGCTGCTATGGAACAGCTTCGTGTTCTGGGAGAAAAAATTTCTGTTCCTGTTTATAAGGAAGATGGTGCAAAGGATGCAGTTAAAGTTGTAAAGAATGCAATTGATTACGCAAAGAAGAATGGGCTTGATACGGTTATTTTAGATACTGCCGGCCGACTTCAGATTGATACAGACATGATGAAGGAGCTTGTTGATATAAAGAAATGCTGTTCACCTTCAGAAACAATTCTTGTTGCAGATTCAATGACGGGTCAGAATGCCGTAGACATTGCAAAAAGCTTTGATGAGCAGCTGGGCTTAACCGGTGTAATTCTTACCAAGTTCGATTCAGATGCCCGTGGTGGTGCGGCTCTTTCATTAAAGACAATTACCGGCAAACCAATTTTGTATATCGGTACAGGTGAAAAGACTGAAGACTTTGAGATTTTCCATCCTGACAGAATTGCAAGCAGAATACTGGGAATGGGTGATGTTGTAAGTCTTGTTGAAAAGGCTCAGGAAACTGTAGATGCAGAAGAGGCTTTAAAGCTTCAGAAGAAAATGCAGCGCAACGAGTTTTCTTTGCAGGATATGCTTGAACAGTTTGAATCTGTAGAAAAAATGGGAAGCATGTCGAGTCTTATGGATATGATGCCGGGGCTTGCAGGACAGGTTTCAGAAGATCAGATTGATAAGGCAGGGATTAAACATCAGAAAGCAATTATTCAGGCAATGACCTATAAGGAAAGATTGAACCACTTGATTATAGGCCCTTCCAGAAGAAAGCGAATTGCAAAAGGAAGCGGTACCTCTGTTCAGGAAGTTAATAAGCTGATTAAGCAGTTTGAAAAGATGAAGCTTACAATGAAAAAACTTACCCGCAACAAGGGAATGCAGGCACGCTTAATGCAGCAGATGGGCGGAATGGATATGAGTAAGCTTGGCGGTCAGCTTGGAGGAATGAAGCTTCCTAATGGGTTTAATTTCCCTGGATTTTAATTTTTTTGAATGATTGATTACTTTTGGTTTTAGAATTGCTCACAGCTGATGCTTAAAAATCATAAATTAAACGGATTTATTTATTATGGAATTTATTGAACAAAATATGCCGGAGCCTGGAAAAACTGTTCTGGTTGGAATGTCTGGCGGAGTTGATTCAACTCTTACGGCTTTAAGTTTAAAGAAAAATGGATGTAATGTAATTGGCGTTACTATGTCTTTGTGGGACGGTTCAATTCCTGAAGTAAAGGCAAAGAATCCGGACAAGAAAATTAAAGAAGCGTGTTACGGTCCTGGTGAAGAAGAAAATATTGAAGAGTGCGAGAAATTCTGTAAAGAAAATGGCATTGAATATCATGTAGTTGATGTTCACTCTGAGTATAAAGAAAAAGTTCTTGAGTATTTCAAAAAAGAGTATCGAAGCGGACGAACGCCAAATCCATGCATCATGTGCAACAGAAATATTAAATTTGGTGCAATGCTTGACGCTGTAGAAAAGCTTGGGATTAAGTATGATTATTTTTGTACGGGACACTATGCAAAAATTGTAAGACCAAAAGAGGGATTATACGGAACGGATAAAAGGCCTTTTATGATTGCAGGCGCTACGGATGTTTCAAAAGACCAGACATATTTTTTGTATCGCATTCCAAGTACAACCTTAGAAAAAGTGCGCTTTCCTTTAGCAACTAAATTGAAGTCTGAAGTTTTTGAACTTGCCCGTGAAGCAAATCTTGAAGCGGCAGCTCGTGAAGAAAGCCAGGATTTTGTTGGTGAAGAATATTTTGATCTTTTGTTTGCAGATAAACCTTCTGTTCCCGGCGATATAATTGATTTGGACGGACATATTTTGGGAAGGCATAAAGGAATTGAGCACTATACAGTGGGACAAAGAAAAGGACTGGGGATTGCCATGAAATATCCTGTGTATGTTCATTCAATTGATGCTAAAAATAATGTAGTTGTTCTGGCTCCAAACGATGCCTTAAATTCTTCCGGTTTAATTGCAGATGATTTTGTCTGGCCGGCAGAGGTTGAACCTAACGAAAAAATTAAGGCCCTGGTAAAAATCAGGCTTGCAAGTAAACCTGTTCCCTGTACTGTAGAAAAATATATTCCGTCTGAGGATGACACTTTTGCTTACAATGGAACTGCATGGAAAATCACTTTTGATGAAAGCCAGAGGGCAGTTGCTCCGGGGCAGTCAGCAGTTTTGTATAATGACGGTGTAATTATAGGCGGCGGAGTTATTGCCCGAACCATAAAATAAGTATTGTCTTATGCGTGAAGTTTGTTATAAATGTTTCAGGCCTCTTTCATCCTGTTATTGTAAGTATGTAAAGAAAGTGGATTGCGGCGTAAAGTTTATTTTTTTAATGCATCCGAAAGAAGCTAAAAAGCAGAAAACAGGGACCGGGCGGCTTGCTCATTTGTGTCTGCCTGAAAGTGAAATTTTTGTCGGAATCGATTTTACGAATAATAAACAGCTTAATGATTTGCTGCAGAATCCAAAGTATTATCCGGTGCTAATGTATCCTAATGAAAACGCTATAGATGCTTCGAGTGAAAATCTGGCAGTTGAATTGAAAGATAAAATCTTAATGCCGATTATCATTGATTCGACATGGTTCTGTTCAAGAAAAATATTGAAGACCAGTAAAAATCTTATGACGCTTCCAAGATTTAGTTTTATAAATCAGTATAAATCTGTGTTTACATTTAAAACTGAGCCGAAAGAATATTGTGTTTCTACAATTGAGACCTGCTATTACTTAATCAATGAACTGAAGGAACAGAAGCTGGTAAATAAAGACTGTGATACACGGCCGTTAATGAATGTTTTTACAAAGATGATTGAGTTTCAGTTAAAGAAAGAAAATGAAAGAATTGAGAGCGGGCTTCCCGGAGCTCATGCCTACGACAGTAAATACACAAAGCTCAAGGAAATCCCGACATTCAATTTTTAAGTTAAATGTCGAGTTTTTTATTAATCAGTAGACAAAAATGTGTCCGCTCCCAGAAAAGACAGGCTGTTTCACACGGTTGAAGGGTATAAGGTGTTTGACTCACTCGCTTGCGCTCGTTCGCCCCTTCAAAGTGTTCAACAGCCTTCTGCTTTTCTTCGCGCTACCACATTTTTGAATTTCTTGTTAAATCAAACTCAACATTCAATTTCTAATTAATCGTTTTGCTGGAATTCAAATACCCAGGTGTTACTTCTTTTGTTTTAATCCATTCGTCTTTTGAGTCTGCATAAATTGTTTCGTTAGAATCTGCTGCATCATCTTCTGCTTCTGCATTTGTTTCATCTAGAAGTCCACTAATGTTCTGTCGTGACATGCTTCTTGCTGCTGCTGACTTTGTAATGCCGTTTGAGTCAAAATACGGGCCGTTCCAGATTTTGCTTTCAACCAGGACTGAAGCATAAGGTGTGTATGAATCTTCGAGCATTCCGTCCTGTGTATAAATGAATCCATCAAGCGCTTCGTTTGTATAGGAATTTCTTACGATTACAACATCACCGGTTGCATTGAAAACAGACTTTGTACTTTCTGCCCATAAGTCAATTGCCGTATCACAGGAATCAATGTGAGTTGAAATGCATTTGTCTTCATTTGTTTCGCTGAAAATTCCTTCTTCCACTTCATCCTTGTAAGTTGGTGTCCTTAAATGAACTGTAATGTAATCTCCTTTCTGTACATCGATTGCAGGGAATTTAAATTTTCTGTCCTCACCGCTGCTTGCACAAACTAATTCGATGCCGCTTAAGTTTCCGTCTTTTGTGCAGATAAGCTCAGCGAATTCACTTTTATGCACTGTTGTTTCACCGGATTTCACTGAAGCATAGCCGATTCTGATTTCAGAAAGCAAAAGGCCTGCCATGTTTGTGTTGTAGCCTGTGAACGGTAAGCTTAGTGTAAGTGTATTTCCGCTTTCATCTGTTGCAACTGTGTCCAGAATGTATTCAATTCCTGTCTTGCAGATTGATTCAAAATCGTAGGTCACAGAGTTTTCTGTACTGTTGTAGGAATCTGCAGAAACATTCAGCTTTGTGTCTGAAGCTTTTTCTGAAAGGATTGAGTTTTCAAGCGTAACATTTTTGTTAAAGTACAAAACCAGGTTATTGCTGCTTGAAAGACTGAAATCCAGCAATACAGGAAGAACTGTGTTTTCTACAAAAGTGATTGGTTCTTCGGTAGTAATTGCCTTTACAACATCAGAAGGATTTGAACAACCCGTTGGAATAAAACTTGCTGATACAGAAAAAGTAATGGCAAGTGTCGGTAGAATGGTTTTAAATAGAATTCTTTTAAACATATTTTTCTTTTGCATATACATATACGCCTCCTATACATACATATATACATTCACCTGTAAAAATTATTAAAAGTTGAGAAAAAAAATGAATTTGGTCAGGGATGTCTAAAAAGATAAATTTTTTTCTTGCATTAAATTGCATAAATTATGTATATTTATGCAAGATTAGAGAATTTCTATAAATTAGAGATTTTAGAGATTTTGATATATAAAAATGGATGAGGTATATTTTGAAAGAGAGAAGTTCACGCTTAAAAGCTGTGCGTAAAATTATTAAGAATAACAGAATCGAAAGTCAGGATGAACTTTTAAGTCTTTTGCAGAAAGATGGATTTGAAGTAACACAGGCAACCTTATCAAGAGATTTAAAGCTTTTGAGAGTTGGAAAAATAAGTGACGGCAGATCAGGCTATGTCTATACATTGCCGGAAGAAGAAGATACCCGCGAAACAGAACAGATTTATGTGCAGGACTTTTTACGGGGCTATGTAAGCATTGATTACAGCGGAAATATCGTTGTAATAAAAACTTTTGGCGGTCATGCAGATGCTGTATCCAACGCGATTGATGCAATGAATTTTGATGAAATCCTTGGAACTGTAGCCGGAGACAACTGTATTTTTGCCTGCTTAAAAAGCGGCGTAACCGGTGAACAGTTCTTGAAAGCCTTACGAAAGCGCATACCAAATTTAGACGAATAGTTTTCGTTAAGTTGTATAGATTGTGGGAGAAGTGAATGGTAAATAAAAATATAGAATGGAATAATCTGGATAAGACAGAAAGTTTTAAGCAGTTACTCACATTAAAAGATTCTGTTTCCATTAAAGATAAATTATCTGCTTCAGATGCGGCGGAAAGAGTTAAAGAATATTCTATAAGAATGGGCGGTAAGCTTGCATATAATTACGCAGCAAAACCTGTTGATGAAAGAACAATAAAAATCCTCCAGAAATTAGCAGATGAACAGCAGGCAGTTGATAAGTTTGAAGCCTTGTACAACGGCGAGGTTATCAATACCGGGGAAAACAGAAAAGTTTTACATCATCTTACACGTGCTCAATTGGGTGATGCCGTTATGGTTGATGGTGTCGATAAGAGATTATTCTATTTTACACAGCAGCTTGATTTCGAGAAATTTGCATCACAGATTCACGACGGTACCCTGGTAAATGAAGATCTGGAAAAATACACTACAGTTTGTCAGGTAGGAATCGGCGGTTCGGATTTGGGCCCTAGAGCAATGTATCTGGCGCTCGAGCAATGGTGTAAATCCGTTAACAAATTTAATCTGACTGCAAAATTCATTTCAAATGTAGATCCTGATGATGCTGCCCAGGTTATAAACAGTCTGGATGTCAGAAAAACTTTGTTTGTAATCGTTTCAAAGAGTGGTACAACGCTTGAGACTTTGACTAACGAAGAGTTTGTAAAAGATGCCTTAAGAAAAAATGACTGTGATTTTTCAAAGCACCTGATTGCAGTTACTTCAGAAACTTCTCCTATGGCACACAATCCTGATTACATGAAAGTGTTCTATATGGATGATTACATTGGCGGACGATATTCTTCTACTTCCGGAGTTGGTGGCGTTGTATTAAGTTTAGCTTTTACCCCTGATGTGTTTGAACTATTTTTAGCGGGAGCTGCAGAAGAAGATGCACTTGCTAAAAAAAGAGACATCAGGAAAAACCCTGCGTTAATGGATGCTTTAATCGGTGTATATGAAAGAAATGTTTTGGGCTATGAATCTACAGCAGTTCTTCCTTATTCCCAGGGCTTGTCGAGATTTCCTGCGCATTTACAGCAGCTTGATATGGAATCAAACGGAAAGTCTGTAAACAGATTCGGCGAAAAAATTTCATACCCGACAGGACCTGTAGTTTTTGGTGAACCGGGAACAAATGGCCAGCATTCGTTTTATCAGCTTCTGCATCAGGGAACAGATATTATTCCGTTACAGTTTATTGCATTCCAGTATTCGCAGATGTCTACGGATTTAACAATAGAAGGTTCTATAAGCCAGGAAAAACTGAATGCAAATGTTGTCGCCCAGATAATTGCTTTTGCGTGCGGAAAGAGTGATGAAAACCCTAATAAAAACTTTGAGGGCGGGCGACCTTCTTCATTAATTTATGGTGATGAATTGACTCCAAAAACTCTGGGTGCCTTACTGGCTCATTTTGAAAATAAAGTAATGTTCCAGGGATTTTTGTGGAATCTGAACAGCTTTGATCAGGAAGGCGTACAGCTTGGAAAGAAACTCGCAAAGAATGTACTTTCAAAAAACATGGACGGTGCATTAAAAGCCTTTTCTGATTTGCTGATAAACCCCTTTCACGAGCTCCCGATTCTGGATTACATCCCGCAGAAGTACTAATGGGGAGAGCGAAGAACTTGCGGTGATTGAGTAGCGAAGCGTATCGAAATTACCCCGGTGAAACATAAATTATTGAATGTCGGGTTTCGATTAGCCAGAGACTCAAAAATGCTGTAGCGAAAAAAAAATTGGGGTGGTTGAGCTAGTCGAAACTACCCCGTACATAGAGTGAAACACGTGGTGGCGGGCGTTGCCCCGATGAACTCAACCACCACACGCAATGCGAATTTCAAGCACCCCAGCTTCATACTTCATACTTCGTAGTTTATGCTTCATACTTCGTAGTTTCTGGGAGCGGATGCATTTTTGACAGTTAATTTGGACTAAATCCGACATTCAATCGCTTAAAAAAACATTCTAAACATTCAATAAAAAAACACCGAAAATTAACTTATGAAAAAGAAATTTTTTATAAGCATGTGTGTTTTAATGTTCTGTGCATTTTCAGTAAGTGCTGCGAAAAAAAATATTGAATACACTGACGAAGAATTAGACCTTGCAAATACTGCATCTCAAATACAGAAAGTCGAGAAACCTTATTTAAAGGGAAACGATGTAATCTTTACATTCCCATTTAATTGCCGCCATGTAGGAATTGCCTTCGATTTTGAAGATTATAAAACCGTTCATTCATATATGCTAAAAAAAATAACTGATATGGATGGCGAAGTTTCTGATTCATTTTATTTCTATGTGTTGAATCTGCCAAAAAATATAAAAGAGTTTAATTACAGAATTATTACTGACGGGCTCTGGATTTTAGACCCGCTTAATTCTGAAACCGTTTATGATGAAAACACAGAGTTAATGCTTTCCCATTTCAATGCGAACCGGGAAATAAAACCTGTAACAGAAAAAACTTCTTCCGGAAGCATCAGGTTTGTTTATCAGGGTGAAACAGGAAAAATAATCAGATTAGCCGGAAGCTTTACTAACTGGGATTCCTGGATTTATGAATTGCAGGAAGTTAAAAAAGGATTGTATACATTTGAATTAAATCTTCCGCCGGGTAAATATGAATACGCCTATTTTTCAGGATTTAATTCTTTTCCAGACATTTCTAATCCAAACAGATGTTATAGTAATGACGGAAAGGTTGCATCATTGCTAATAGTAGAATAATGATGTAACATTTACTTTAATGGGTTTAATGGGAGATTAAAATAAAATATGCCTGGTTTAAGTCAGCTTCAGAAACTAAATGCAGATTTACTTTCCTTGGGCGATGAAGAAAAAATTCGTGCGTTAAGAGGGGAAAAGCCTGTAACATATAAAGTGCCTCGTTCTGTTCCTGATAAGGATGATTCTGATGATTTTAAATTTGGCATGCCTGAAATTACAGAAGAAGATTTAGCCCAGTCAGAAGCGGCCGAAGCTGAACGTCTTAGAGAAGCAAATGATTTTTCAGATATTACCGGTGAATCAAAAACTGAAACTGCTGCCCAGCCAAAAAAAGTTGAAAAAGAAGTTGCACCGGATTTCTCTGAATTGATTCCTTCCGCAGCAGATTTAAGTGCTGATGATTTAGACTTAAGTGATTTCGAAACACCTGAAGAAGAAGTTCCTGAAGAGCCCGAAGAAGTTGCCATAGAAGATATGGATTTGGATTCGCTTTTAGCTATGAGCGAACCAGAAGAAGAAGCAGAAGAAATAGAAGATATTCCTGCAGAAGAAGTAATTGAAAGCGAGCCGGAACCTGAGCCAGTAAAAGAAGAGCCTAAAGTTGAAGACATTTTAAGCAGTGATGATCCTTTACAAAAAATAGATATGTCTCTTTTTAAGGATGAAAGTCCTGTAGAAGAAATCAATGCAAATGCTAATGCTTCCATTCCAAAAGAGATGCAGGATTTCTTGTCTGACGCTGTCACAGATGAAGCTGCTGCTGAACCTGTAACTGCGGCAGAACCTGATGTTGAACCAAAGATTGAAGAAAATATTCCTCAGGCTGATGAAATAAGTGATTTAGAAGAAATTGCAGAAGCAGAACCTGTTGAAGAATTGCAGGAAGAAAGTTTAGAAGCTGCAGAAATTCCCGAGGCTGCTGAAACTGTAGAGCCGGCATATTCATACAATGATTTAAATGCAGACTTTGAAGACACTGGTGCAACCGGCGAAGAGAATAAAGCCATAGATATGAACGATGGAATTCCTCTTGAGTTTAATGAAATTCCAGATGAAATTCCTGACGCAGTTGAAGAAAAGAAAGCTCCTGTCAGAGTAGAGAAAAAAGAAGAAGACACACAGAATCTCGAAGGCTTTGATATTCCGGATCTGGATATGGATTTCACGGATGATGAAGCTGAAGAAAGCGGTGAAGCCGGGGAAGCTGGCGAAGAGATTGAGAATGTTGAGAATATCGAGGATATCGAGAATATAGAAGACATAGCCGGAGAAGAGACTCCTGCAGTTGATGATGCAGCAGTTGAAAGTTCTGCAGCCGATGAAGAACTGAATAATTTCGATTTAGATTCAATTGGTGACATGGATTTTGATTCTGCAGAATCTTCTGGCTCTGCAGATTCCGCTGCAAGTGGAGAAGGTGAAAGCGGCTTTAATCTAGAAGATATACCTGGCACTGATTTTGAAACGCCTGTAGAAAACATCGCAGAAGAAAGTAAAAATGCAGAAGAAGCTCCTGCAGATTTCGAGGCTGGAAGCGAAAATCCTTTAGACCAGATGGGAGACTTTAATTCATCAGATGCTTCAATCGATGACTTTGACTTTGCAGGTGACGCAGAAACTCCAAGCCCTGACACAGTTGTTCCTGAATCAGAATTTTCATTTAATACAGATAATATAGAAAATTTAGATTTTTCTAATAACGATTCATCTCAGGATTTTGAAATGGGTGATGTTTCCGGAATGGGAGATGAAGGCGATGATGATGCCTTTAACATTCCGGGCTTCAGCGATACTACAACTGCAAATATTTATGCCAAGCGAAAGGTTGATACACCGGACTTTACTAACGCAGCAAAAGACTCTGAAAAGAAAGAAAAAAATACCTTTACAGATTCTGAATATGAGCGGTTCACAAAAAATCTTGAAGAGTATCCTTTAAATGTCAGAAAGGCTGTAGAAGATTTAGTCAGAAGAAATGAGCTTACAGATGATGCTTTATTTGAAATCCTCGAAAAAGTTTTACGAAAAGTTCCTGCCCGTCAGTTAGCATCTAAGCTTGAAAAAATCCTTGATATCCAGCTCGATGTTCCTCGCGATTTTGAAAGAAGATCTGCAAAAGAATATGAAGCCTACAAGAAGACTGTTGAATATCATTTAAAGAACAAGATTATACCGGGAGCCATTTTATCTGTTGCTGCAGCAATAATGGTATTCTGTTTATATACTTTGACAAACACATTTATCTATAAACCTGCACGAGCAGACTATCTGTATAAACAGGGCTATACACTCATTCAGGAAAATCAATATCCGCTTTCAGAACAGAGATTCAATGAAGCGCTTACCTATAAGCCTGTAAAAAAATGGTTCTACACCTACGCAAAAGAATACAGGGAACACAAGCAGTATGGTCGTGCAAGAATGATGTACAACGCAATTCTCCAGCGCTTTAATCATGAAAAAGAAGCAGGCCTTACTTTAGCTGACATGGAAGCAAATGAACTGTTTAATTATGAAGAGGGCGAGAGAGTTATAAAACGCGAAGTTCTTGACTATCACATAAATGATTCAACTGCAATGTTACAGCTTGGCGATTTGTATTTGGACTGGGGAACTGATTTAGATTCTTCTAAGCTTGCACTTGCTAAACAGCAGTACGATTTACTGGAACAGCTTTATGGCGCAACAAATGAAATTTTAAGCCGCGAAATGAGATACTTTATCCGCACTGATAACTTGAGACAGGTTCTGATGTACAAGGAGTTGTTCTATCCTCAGAAAAAAGCCCTTGCAGGAAGTGACGTAACTGAATTAAGCGGATATTTACTTGAGAAGCGCTATGGGCCATTAAAGTTTTCAGAAGAAGAATTAAGACCTCAGATTGAAGATTTAAAGAGCTTACTGGATCGCTCTGTAAAATTAGATAAAGAAAATCCTTACGCATATTATAACTTTGGAAAATATTTTATTGAAATCGGAACCCGTGATGTAACAAAGGGTGAAGCTAAAAATGAACGCTATTCAATCCTGTTCCTGAATCATGCAATTGAATTATTTGAAAATCAAAAGACAAGAAAGAAGCGCGATTTATATAAATACATTGATACCTACAGATTGCTTGGCGATGAATATTATGATGAAAAAGAATACTTGCTTTCAGAAGAAAACTATGTAAAGGGAATCAATTTATTTGAAAACGAAAGGGAAGTTTCTGGTTTTGAAAGCAACGAAAATATCGGTTTACTTTACAGCAAGCTTGCAGATTTGGATTTCTTCATTTCTACAGACAATGACGCTGCCCTGAGAAATTATATCAATGCTATAAAAAATAAATATGACACTTCAAAAGTCCGCTACAGAATCGGCTATATACAGTATCAGAATGAAAAATATCTTGAAGCGCTTGGTTCATTTAATGTATGCCACGAAACAAATAATTCTGACACTCATTTACTTTTAGCCCTTGCAAACACTTTAACAAAACGCGACGACTTAGATGCTGCCCGGGGATATTATCAGAAGCTTATAGATGAACTAAATGTTGAGCGTGAAAAATATAGAAAGCTGTACGGTCCTTATATTGCAAATGAGCGCCAGAAAGAAGTTGCTGACCTTTATATGAAAGCAACGAATAACTTAGGTGTAATCCTTTCTGAAATTGCAAGCAAAAAAGGTGACTCTTCATTGAATGCAAAAGCAATTGTTAATTTGCAGGAAAGCGTAGTTTCCTGGGATGCAATCAACAGAGATAAAAAAACAATGATCAGGGCACAAACTTCTAATCTTGCTGAACAGAATATAAAATATATCATTAACCCGATATCAGAATACAAGCCTCAGATTTATTCAGAAATAAAAAGATTAATGCAGGGAGAAAAAGTTAGTAACTAATGCCTGAAAAGTTTAAAAAGTATACTCGCTTTATGCTTATTTACTCGAAGACAAAAATAAAACTTCTTGCAAAAGAATTTTTCAGAAAATCAATTCATATGTGTGCTGCGTTCATCCCGCTTTTTTTGAAAGTAAATTATCTGTTTACAGTAGTCGCCTTAATTGCTGCTCTGGTTGTTTATATAATTTGTGAAATACTCAGATTGAAAGGGATAAATGTTCCTGTCATATCTGAAGTTACAGAAATAGCATCCAGAAAAAGAGATGAGAACAGATTTGTTTTAGGGCCGGTTACATTGGTTTTAGGAATTTTAGTTTCTGCAATTTTCTTTAAATCGCCTGCTTCTACAGTAGGAATTTTTGCACTTTCTTTTGGCGACGGGCTTGCAAGTTTAAGCGGAAAATGTTTTGGTAAAATTAAAGTTCCTCTTTCTCAGGGAAAAACTGTTGCAGGCTGCATTACCTGTTTTCTTGCAATTTTTATTTCCAGCTTTTTAGTTTTGTGGTTTTATTCGGGTACAATTGTATATCATTTTTCATACTGTGCAATTTCACTTATTCTTGCGTCAGTAGGAATGTTTATAGAGCTTTTGCCAATAAAGGATTTTGATAACTTAATAATCCCATTTTTAATTTCATTAATCTGCAGTCTTTGTTTAAATTAAATCAGCTTTATGAATTGATTTCAGATATAAAAACGAGCCGAAATAAAATGCTATTGTAGAAACTATAAAGGCAAGGTAGTTGTCACTTAAGCAAAGTAAAAAATATCCTGAACACATAATTACATAAGAAACTGCAATTAAACCATATTCATTTAATTTTTTGTAAAAGCGGTTTAATAAAAGAATAACAAGCGTACTTAAAAAAATAGTGAATCTAAGAATTGAAAATATTTTTCTAAAGCTCCACAAAACTGTACAGGTAGAAGTTGTGGACTGTGTTTCAAGAGGAAATAATAATCCTGTTGCCATGGAAACAAATAAAAGGATTATAAAGTTTCTTTCTGCATTCTGTCTGTCTTCAACTGAATTAAAAGCGAAGGAAAAGAATAAACTTAAAGGCACGAGAATTCTTCCGGCAATTACAACTTTTCCAATCACTAATAAAATAAACGAATAAGATTTGTGGAAAGAAAATAAGGTCATAAAGAATCTTACTTCTTCACATAAAATTCCAATCAGAAAGGCCTGGAAAAATAATATTTCAAGCGACGGTGTGTTTTCAAAGTTTTTATAGCAGGTTAAGGAAATAACCGGGACATAAACTGCAAAGGCTGAAATAGAAAGAAAGGCCGCAAGAAAATGATAATCAAATAATGGCAATTTAAAATTTGAAAAAAAGGTTCTTATGTAAAAAGCTGGTGGAGTAATCTGGTTTGTAATTTTTGCAACGGTTAAAGTAATCAGAAAAAACAGAAGTGAAAGAGTACTGATGATTGCAATTGTAAGAATTATTTTGTTTCGGCTTTTAATTGTCATAAAGTAACACTATCATTTATGGAAAAAAATTACCACTAAAGACTCAATTTCAAATTCCGATAATTTAAGTGAAAGTGTTTTTTTTGAGAGAGGATATATGAAAAAGATTTTACTTTTACTTTTGTCAGTTTTTTTTGTTATGAATACATTTGCCGGTGATGCAGCAGTTTTTGATGATATAGGTTTCTCAGCTGACGGAAAATATTATCTGTTTGGTCAGTATGGTAAAACAGATAAGACTTATAAAGCCTGGGCAGAAATTTTTACGGTAGATGTCGTAAAAAATGATTTTGTTAAAGGCGAAGTATATAAAACTGTTTCTTCTGAAGCTGATGAAAGTTCAGGTAAAAAGTGCTATGAAAATTTAAAGGAAAAAAATGAATGGAAAATTTCTAAATACAAGGCAGCTCCTTCTGATGCAAAAACACTTTTATATTTAAGGGAATCAGAAACAAAAAAATCAGTAGAAGAAATTGTGTTCAAGGATTTTGAAAATTCAACTCCTGAAAAAAGCATTTACTATCATATAAAAATAGTTCCTGCCTTTGAAGGAAGCGGTAAAAACTGTAAGTCAAAGTATTACATTGATTTAAAAAGAACTGATGAAAATTCAAACGTAATCAGCCAGCATAAAATAGGTACTCCGGACTTTAAGCGAAAGGGAATTACAGACTATCAGATTGATAAAATTTTCACGGATAAGAGCGGAAAGAATTTAGTCTTTATAATTCAAAAAACTCTGGAAGATGAAAATGGAACTTCAATCCGCTACATGGTAGAAACCTTCTCTATGTAAAAATTCGCGGTGGTTGAGTCCAATCGGAACCACCCATCACGCCTCAGATTCAAAAATGTGGTAGCGCGAAGAAATAAGTGGTGGTTGAGTTCAATCGAAACCACCCGTCACATCATAAACTCAAAAATGTTTTAGCGGACACTTTTGAAGCTCTTTTCTTAAAAAAAACTTTCAATAATATGAAAAAATTATTATGCGTTTTTTTAAAATATAGTGTATACTAATACTATGAGAATTTTACTGGTAGAAGATGAGGTACGCCTCTCACAGGCATTGGTTGAAATTTTTCAGAAAAACCGATTTGGTGTTGATGTAGTATTTACGGGGCTCGAAGGCTTAAAGTATGCTCAGAGCGGTACGTATGATGCTATCGTTTTAGATATTATGCTTCCTGGAATGGATGGAATTTCTATCTTAAAAAAACTGCGTGAAGATAGGAATCAGGTTCCTGTATTATTGCTTTCTGCAAAGGATGATATTAACGATAAGGTTAAGGGTCTGGATTGTGGCGCTGATGATTATCTTACAAAGCCTTTCAGCACAGAAGAACTTTTAGCCAGAGTTCGTGCACTTACCAGAAGAAAGGGTAATGTGAGGGAAAATTCTATTCAGTTTGGTGATTTGAAATTAAATAAGAGTACCTGTGCTCTAGAAAAAGTTGGTGGAGAAAATATTAAACTTTCACTAAAAGAATTTCAGATTGCAGATCTTTTATTTGAAAATCCTCACCAGGTTATTGATAAAGAAAAAATCATTGCAAAAATCTGGGGTAGTGACACTGATGCTGAATATAATAACGTTGAAGTTTATATTTCATTCCTGCGAAAGAAAATTGAACAGCTGAAAGTAAAAACAAGAATCCGAACTGCACGCGGTATCGGTTATTCTCTGGAAGATTTATAGGCACTAAGATGCAAATACTAAAGGGTGTTTTTTTCTTTTGTCAAAAGACATTGAAGAAAGCACCTTTTTTGTTTTATATAATTGCTGGGTAAAAAATGAAAAAGGATTCTGAGTCTTTTGAAGTCTTACATAAAAAAATTACATTGAATTCAGTGTATGTAATCTGTAGTTTTTTATTATTTTTAATCATTGCATTTAATATTTATTTTCATAATTCAAGAAAAAATGATGTTGAAGCTTTTATTCGTTCCGTTTTAAACAATGACGGCTATTCTCTTTTTAATTCAAGAGATTATATCGATATGTTAAAAAACGATATGATTTACGAAAGAAAACTTCCGACTGAACCTGTAAAAATGCCCTACAGTTATAAAAGAAAAATAATGAAAAATTCTCTGGACGCATTTCATATAGAAAAAATTGTTCCGAATGGTTACAGGAATTTCTGCTCAGTAAGAATTGCTTTAGACAAGACTAAATACAGTTACATAACGAACTTTAAAAGCATAAGTTATCTGCTCTCTCAGGATTATCTTGTTTCGCGGATTGTTCCCCATATGACCCCGGAAAATGATTTTCATCAGAACCAGCGTGTTTATTGTTCCGACATTTTTAATTACGCATTTGTGAAAGAAAACGATTGCTATATTCTTGTCATTGTTGACAAATCAAATGAAATAATCCAGCAGAGGGATTTAGCAGTTGTTTCAATATTGATTTTTATCGTTTCATTGTTTTTCGTGTTTATTATTTCATGGTTTACAAGTTACACCCCGATTCACCCTATAAAAGTGTCCTTTGAAAATCAAAAGCAGTTTATTGCAGATGCCAGCCACGAATTAAAAACACCGATTGCAGTAATTGGTGCAAATGTTGATGTTCTGAAAAATGAATATCCTGATAATAAATGGATTGAATATATCTGCACAGAAAATAAAAGAATGGGCGAGCTTGTAAAGGATATGCTTTATCTTGCAAAAAATGATGCAGGACGTATCCTGTACGAAATGCTGCCGTTCGATTTATCAGATGTGTGTGCCTGTGCTGTTCTGCCGTTTGAAAGTGTTGCCTTTGAAGGACACAAGGAATTTGTAATTGATATTCCAAAAGAACCTTTACCTGTTGTAGGCGATGCAGAAAAAATAAAACAGCTGATTATTATTCTTGTGGATAATGCTTTTAAAAATTCCGAGAACAATGGAATAGTAAAAATCTCATTAAAGAAAGATGAAACTCATGCTTACATTACCGTATACAACAGCTGCAGCGGTATAAGCAAAGAGGATATGAAAAAAATCTTTGACAGATTCTACAGGTCTGATGCTTCCAGGGCCAGAGTTTCAGGCGGTTCGGGCTTAGGTCTTTCTATTGCAAAAACAATTTCCGTTGCACATAAAGGAAGAATCGAAGTTGAAAGCGATGAAAAAACTTATGCTCAGTTTAAATTTTCAATGCCGCTTTCCTACAAAATAAAAACCACCGCAGATTTTGATTAATAATTCTATTAGACAGCCTTTCTAATTATTACTATAATCAAGTAATAAATTTGGTGGAGGTTAAATTTATGTTAGAACGAAACGAAGGCTTTGCAAATCTTGCAGCAGGATATTTATTTCCGGAAGTTGCAAAAAGAAGAAGAGAATTTCAGGCAAAGCATCCGGATGCAAAAATAATCAGTCTCGGTGTAGGAAATACAACTGAGCCTTTAACAAAACATATAACAAAAGCTATGACCGATTATGCAAAAGGTCTTGGAACAAGCAAAGGCTATTCAGGTTATGGCGATGAACAGGGACTTACAGAGTTAAGGGAAAAAATAGCAAAAGTAATCTACCCTGATTTAATAAATGCAGATGAAGTATTTATTTCTGATGGTGCAAAATGTGATATAGCAAGAATACAGACACTTTTCGGAAGAAAAACACCAATTGCAGTTCAGGATCCTGCTTATCCTGTATATATTGACGGAAGTGTAATTTCTGGTGCAGCTGGAAAGGCAAATGCAAAGGGCGCTCACAAAAATGTTACTTACCTGCCATGTACTGCAGAAAATAATTTCTTCCCTGACCTTACAAAGATTAAGCCAAATACATTAATTTATTTCTGCTCGCCAAATAATCCTACAGGTGTTGCTTCTACAAAGAAACAGTTAAAAGCTTTAGTTGATTATGCAAATAAAAACGGCTGTATCATCATTTACGACAATGCATATTTTGCTTTCATCCGTGACCCTTCATTACCAAAAACAATTTATGAAATCCCTGGAAGTAAAAAGTGTGCAATTGAAATCAACTCATTCTCTAAGCTTGCAGGCTTTACAGGAGTTCGTTTGGGCTGGTCAGTAGTTCCTTCTGCATTAAAGTTTGCTGACGGCACTCCAATTCGCCAGGACTGGAACCGCGTAATGACAACTTTGTTTAACGGTGCCAGCAATATTGCGCAGCATGGCGGACTTGCCTGCCTCGATGAAGAAGGACAGAAAGAAACTAAAGAGCTTGTAGATTATTATTTGGAAAATGCAAAGTTAATCAAAGAAGCTTTAACATCAAAAACCTTCAAGGATGCAAATGTAAAAGTTTATTATACCGGTGATTCTCCATATCTTTGGGTTCACTTCCCTGGATGGAAAAGCTGGGATATTTTCGACAAGATTTTAAATGACTGCAATATAGTTACAACTCCAGGTTCAGGCTTTGGTCCTTCCGGAGAAAGCTATATCCGCTTCTCAAGCTTTGGTCACAGAAACGATGTTAAGGAAGCTTGCAAGAGACTTTTAAAATTCAAGTTCTAGAATTAAGTAAAAACTCTTCACATTAAGGTTATATATTTTCTTTTTAATCTCATTTTTGAGGGTTATAAAAAAATGTATAACCTTAAATATTTTATATTAATTTGTATTATCTGTGCTTTACAATTTACTTATGGTTTAAAATATTCTGCTTCATTATTTAAAAGTGTTTTTTTTGTGTGGGCTTATAAACTTTTATGGGGGCTAAATTTGGGTAATAAAAGTGTTCTGTTCTTTTTAATGATTTCCGTTTTATTTGTTTCCTGCGGTTCAAAATATAAGATGGAAGATTTTTTGGAAGCCGGAAAAAATGACGGCCGGTTTTTATTTGTAAATGGAGAAGCCCAGGCAGCTTATGACTATCTGTCTATCTATAGAAAAGAAAACAATATAAAGAAATTTGTATATTCTACTGATAAACGTTATGTTGCAAATATTGCCAGAAAATCTAATCTGCAGAGTATTTATATGGACGCAAAAGTAAATAATTTAACAATGCGTTTTTATATAGATACAGGCGAGTTGTTTTCAGGCCTTTCGTATGCAGGCGTAAAAATTCTTGGAAAAGATTATGACAATTATACATACAATCCTGAGCTTAAAGATGATTTTGCATATTTTCCTGAGTCGTTTGAATTCGCAAATGTCAAATGTAATTATCCGGTTTTTAATTCTGCTGTACTGAATGGAAATGTCGGTGCACTGGGCTTGATTGGTGTATATGATTTATTCAATGAAAGCAAAACCCTGTGCCTGGATTGTATCAATAACCGCTTAATCTATAACGGCTCTCTCCCGGAAGGAAATCCTGTGCCGTTCTATATAAACTACAATGGATACAGCCTTGTAATTCCTGTAAAAATAAAAAACAAAACCTATATGGCCCTGCTGAATACAGCATCATCTTTAACTGAAGTTTTTGTTGAATTAGAAAATGCAGCTGTCCTGAATGAATCTTTTACTCCTGATGTTTACAGATTAACTGGAATCGTAAAGGATGAATCAAGCTATATCTTACTGGATGAACTTACAGTCGGTGATGCTACCCTAAACGATTTGAAATTTATTTATACAAAGGACGGCGGTACCTGGTATTCAAATCACGGCAGCGTTGATATGGTTCTTGGCGGAGATTTCTTCTATCACACAAAGCTTACCTTCGATATTGTAAACAGACTGTGTTACATTCAAAAGGCACAGAAAGA
>JAEELR010000247.1 GCA_016282835.1 Treponema sp.
CATAATCCAGGAACCGCAGCGGCATATTTTCGTTAATCGTAGACTGATGCTCGACAAGGACTATAAGTTTGCCGTTAATTATCATGCTGACATCATTATAGTAAGTATTATACAAGGTCTGGTCGATTATTTCGCTTTCGATTGTAACTTCATTAAGCTTTAAATCTGTATTATGAATAGCATTGTAAAGCGACAGGAAATTTTCCTTTGCATTTACATCTTTCATGAATAAATCAACGAATACTGAATCGCGATATTTACTGTTCTCCATGAGAACCTCCTCATATATAGGTCAAACTTCGAGTTATATTTTCTAACAGTCAAAAATGTATCCGCTCCCAGAAAAGACAGGCTGTTTCACACGGTTGAAGGGTATAAGGTATTAGACTCACTCGCTTACGCTCGTTCGCCCCTTCAAAGTGTTCAACAGCCTTCTGCTTTTCTTCGCGCTACCACATTTTTGAATTCGTACCCAGTAATTTCGAAGTCTGTCCTATATATATCTCTACCGAAAAAAAGCAAAAAATGTTTAAAAGTTGAGAAAAAAAATCAAAAAAAATTATCATTTAAGTACACTCAGTTACATTTAAAGCGTGCGGGAAAGATTAGGGGCTTGGGGGAAAGAAAACCACGCTTCGCAAGTAGAGGTGTTCTTTCCCCCAAAAGGGAATGAGCACGCCGTGGAGCCCCGGCAGTTCCGGAGCGCAGGCGGAGGAATGAGCGAATTCGCGAAGGGCGTAAGGGCGGATGATGCTCAGAATGCCTTCTTAGCAGAAATAACAATCGTGTAGAAGAAATTTGCGGAACAAAAAACAGAAAAAAACAATTTTTGCAATTCACGGGAAACGGACTTATAATTTAAATAGAAATCGCTTTAGGAGGTGTACTATGGCTGTATTAGCTTATTCACTTGGTGCTGCACAAGAGGTTACTGGCAGTAAACATATTCTGGAAATTGACGGCAGAACTTTTATGATTGACTGCGGTGCTTTTCAAGGTAAGCGCGACGAATCTGATAAAAAAAACAGGGACTTTGCATTTGCTGCAGATAAAATAGAGAGCGTAATCTTAACTCATGCGCATTATGATCACTGCGGGCTTTTGCCTGTTCTTACTAAAAACGGCTATGGAGGAAGTATTTATGCAACTCCTGCAACCCGAGACCTTGCAAATATTGTTTTGATGGACAGCGCACGCATACAGGCACGAGATGCAGAATTCCTTGAAAAACAATATTCTAAACGCGGGGAAAAATTTAACTGGAAACCGATTTTCACAGAAGAGGATTGCTGTAAGGCCGCAAATCAAATTATCACTGTTGGCTATAACAGAAAAATGTTTATTGCTCCTGATGTTCAGCTTGAATTTTTTGATGCAGGACATATTTTGGGCAGTGCATTTGCAAGTATTACAATCACAGGGCAGAGAAAAAATTCTTATACTGGAAAAACTTCCGGCGGAATGGGAACTTCTTCAAGACGATTCTGGCACAGACTTTTCGGCATAAAACCGGATACTAGAACACCTGAAAAAAATGAAAGTGCAAACGGTCTGGCATTAAACGGAGCTCCATCTGATGAAATTCGAATTCTGTACACGGGAGATCTTGGCAGAAAAAATAAACCGATTATTCGTGACCCTTCAACAAATTTCCCGGCACCAGATTATATTTTTATGGAAAGCACTTACGGAAACAGACTTCATGAGCCACCGAGTCAGGCGCTGGAGGAACTTGTGAAAATTGTAAACCGTGCTGTAAATCAGAAGGGAAAAATTATTATCCCGACATTTGCAATTGAGCGCGCACAGGAACTTGTTTACTACTTCCACCTGCTTGTAGACAAAAAATTGATTCCGCAGCTGCCGATTTATGTTGATTCACCAATGGCCGTTAATGCAACGGGAATTTACAGGCTCCATCCTGAGTGCTATGACGAAGCAACGAATGAAGCTTTCCTGCAGCATCATAAGAATCCGTTTGGCTTTAATTCTTTGCAGTTTATTACGAGTGTAGATGAGTCGAAAGAGTTAAATAAAAAACAGGGACCTATGATTATTATCAGTGCCGATGGAATGTGTGAAGCAGGCCGTATACTATATCACCTTGCAAACAATATCCAGAACCCGAACAACATCATTCTGATTGTAGGCTATATGTCAGAAAATACTTTGGGCAGGAAGTTGAAGGACGGAAAGAAGGAAGTAAAAATTCTTGGTGATGAATACAACGTAAAGGCAAGCATTGAAAGTATAAACGCATTCAGTGCCCATGCCGATTATCAGGAATCTGTTGAGTGGCTTAATTCGATTGATACAAGCAGGCTGAAGAAAATATACCTGGTTCACGGTGAAAAAGATGCTCAGGAATATTTTACTCAGTATCTGAATGAGAATGGATACAAAAATGTAGAAGTGGTAAAATACGGAGAAAGTTACGAGCTGGTATAGAAAATGAATGAAAATCTTAGTGAAGAAATAATTGCCCTGCAGACTAAACTTGTATATTTAGAAGATTATGTGAATAAATTGCAGGAAGTCTGTGTGGAGCATACGGAGCAGATTGAGCTGTTGCGGAAAGAAAATAAACTCTTGTCGCAGAAAGTGAAGGATTTGTCGGATTCAGTAGAAGGTGATATTCCAAACAGAAGACCACCTCACTACTAGTTTTATCAGAAGCTTATGCTGAAGGTTTTTGTAGAACTTAGTGTAAGTAAATCTGCTAAAGGCAGGGTAAATACAGCTTTGTTAGAAGAGAGTTTTGACTGACCCGTTTCTGACAAGGCTGTTTTTTTTATGGTTTTTCCTTTTGGCGGGATGAGTGAAATTTTTACTGTAGCTTTTTCCAATTCTTTTGCCAGTTTCTCGCCGTAAACAACTTCAACCAAATCAATGTATTCAGAAGAAGTCATCTGTTCATCATCTGAAAAAACTGGAGCCATAAGCAGGTCTAAATAAGTTCTTGATTCTTCATTAAAATTTTTTGAAAGCTCCCTCAGAATTTCCGGTGACAGAATAAGTGTTAAAGAATTTTTTGTGCAGGTTATGAAATTTGCTGCCTTGAAATTTCCTCTGTCTGTTGTAACTTTCTGGTTTACAGGTGAAGGGAAATCCAGGGAAAGGTTTAGTTTGTCTTTTTCAGGAATCTTTACATTTATGTTTTTAAAGTCTGAAACTTTAAATGCATTCTCAATTAATTCTTTTGAAAAAATTTCTGTTTCTTTAACTGCTACATTTGCAGAAGCGTTTTCTATTTCGGTTAAACCCTGTGTAATCGATTCAATTGTCTGAGTAATTACGCTTCCCAGCTCCAGTTTAAAATCTAAGTGAGAAGAACAGTCTTCCATGGCTGAAATTTCAAGTTGAGATGAACAGCCTGCTAAGAAAAAAAGTGATGTTAATAATAGAATAAATTTTGTTTTCGTTTTCATAACTAAATAACATCTTACTATAAAACTTAGTTACAAAAAAGTAGTATTTATTGTGATGCCGGTAGAATTCTTCCGTAGCATTTAAAGAGGGTTTTCCAGTATGAGGCTGAAATTAATTCTAATTGAACTCCTGTAGAAGGACCTGAGCTTACTGAACTTATAAATACACGCTTTCCTTCAAGCCTGGAATTTTTATTTTTCGTGCTGTGGTAGATTCCGCAGTAAATTCCTACATGGGTTATTTCACCGGATGAATCTGTAAAAAACATGAGGTCCCCGGGTTCCTTGCTTTTTGAATCGATGATTTTGCACTTAGAATAAATTGCACTTGCTTTTCTAGGGAGCTGCTTGCCTAAAGCATTTGCATATACATAGCCTACATAGCCTGAACAGTCAAAGCCTGCTGTTGTAGTTCCGCCCCAGACATATTTTGTTCCGATTAACTGTAAGGCGGTGTTAATTACTTTTTGTCTTTCACTGCTTAAAGTTCTTCGTGTTGCAGCAAAAGCAAAAGTCGAAGTTAATAAAATGACTATCAATAAGAGAGAAGCTTTTAAACTCAAAAAATTTTTTATACAGCTTTTCATATTTAGTTTATCGGAAAAAACAAATGCAAAGTGAATATTAAATTGAAAATATACATTGTACATAATAGAAAAAACTTGTTAAAATAAAAGAATGAATATCTTATTGGGCGTTAGTGCCTCTTGTGGAGTTGGTAAAGGTAAAGCTTTTATTTTGCCTGAAAACCAGGAACGCAAAGTTCCACAAACAAAAATTTCGTATGCTGATACTCCTGTTCAATGGGCTAGATTTGAAACCGCGTGTGAAAAAGCGTGTTCTGAAATCGAAGAAAATCTTAACGCTCTTGAAGAGCATGATATTCAGAGGGTTATTTTAGAAACCTATAAATTAATGCTGACCGATCCGGTTTTTCTGGATGAACTTCACGAATCACTTAAACAGAACAGATACAATATAGAGTATATTCTTAATGTTAAGATGAAAGAATACTCTGAAAGATTAAAGAATAGTGGAAATGATTATTTAGCAGAGCGTGCTTTAGATGTTGAAGATGTATTTGGCCGTGTTCTTGATATTCTGCTCGACTTTCATCAGTTTAATATTGAAGAAGTTCCAGACGGCGCCGTTATTGTTGCTAAGTCTATGAAAACAAGTGATGCTGTAATTCTGCACAAGCGAAAAATTGCAGGCATCGTTTTGACAGAAGGCGGAATCTCAAGCCATGTTGCCATTCTTGCTAAAAGCTACGGAATCCCTGCTGTAGTTGGAATAGAAGATTTAATTAAAAACATACAGAATTCAGATACAGTAATTGTTGACGGTGACCTGGGTGAAGTTATCGTTAATCCTGATAAAGCAAGCATTGCAGAACTTAAAGTAAGAATTGAATCGGAAAAAAAGCATCAGGAAGAATTAAAGAAATATAAAGATAAAGAGGGACTTACACAGGACGGACAGAGAGTTTTCCTGTATGCAAATATTGGAACTCCGGAAGAAGCAGAGCTTGCCCTGGAATATGGTGCAGATGGAATAGGGCTTTTTAGAACAGAGTTTTTGTTTATGGATGCAATGCAAAAAATGAATAAAGGCGGTGCATCTTATAAAAATACCTTGAACGAAGACATTCAGTTTGAAGCCTATAAAAAAGTTCTTGAAACAATGAAAGATAAACCTGTTACCATCAGGACTCTTGATGCCGGTGGAGATAAAATTCTTTACACTTCAGAAAGTTCCGTGACAATTGAAAAAAATCCTTTGATGGGTTTGCGTGCAATCCGTTTGTCTTTATATAATCCGCAAATTTTCAGAACTCAGCTCAGGGCTTTGTACCGTGCGAGTGTGTATGGTAATCTGCGCATTTTGATTCCTCTTGTTACAGATGTTTCTCAGGTAGAAACTGTTTTAGGAATTGCCAGAAGCGTACAGCTCTCATTGAAAGAAGATAATATTCCGTTTAATCCTGATGTGCCGATTGGAATTATGATTGAAACTGCCGCTGCTGCAATTTGTGCTGACTGTCTTGCCCCACGCGCAAAGTTTTTCTCTTTAGGTACAAACGATTTAACTCAGTACACTTTAGGAGTTGACCGGGAAAATCCTGCAGTTGCTCCTTTATATAATGAATTTAATCTTGCAGTTTTACGCTTAATTGAAAATACAATTCGAATTGCAAATGTTCACGGTATTCCTGTAAGTGTCTGTGGTGAAATGGCAGGCTCAAAAGAAAGCTCCATCATTTTAATTGGAATGGGAATCCGCTCTTTGAGTATGTCTCCAAAATTAATTCCAGAGATAAAAGAAACAATTTCACATTTCAGTATGGAAGAATTAGAAAAAATCAGTAAGTATAGCATTTCTTAAATTCGAAAAAAATTAGGGTGATTATAATTTTGTAATTATAAAGGGATAATATGAAAAAAAAGAGAAAGCCGGATTTTTCTAAGCCGAAGCCACAAAAGAATAATTTGACTCAGGAAGAATTAAATTCTGAAAATACAGACGATACATCATCAGTTCAGACAGAGACTTTATCAAAAACTGAAGAGCGAAAAAAAGAAATTGAAAGTTTACGAAAAGCCAGGAAGCAGAAATTCTTTCCTGACAAGACATATTTTAATCTGCCATTGATAGTAATTGCGGGCCGTCCTAATGTTGGAAAATCTACTTTATTTAATGCTTTAACACATACAAAGCGTGCAATTACAGATCCAACTCCTGGTGTAACCCGTGACCCTGTAGAAGCAACCTGTTTTATTGCTGAATGTCCAGTTCATCTTATGGATACCGGCGGCTACAAGCTTACCCGCGATTTAAAATCCCGTGAAAGCGAAATGGATGATTTAGTTGTAGAAAAAACTTTAGAGAGCTTCGATAAAGCTGAACGAATCCTTTTGCTTTTGGATGCTACAGAATTTACAAGCGAGGACGAAGAGCTGCTTTTAAAACTCAGGCCTTACAGCGATAAACTTATGGTTGCTGTAAATAAAACTGAAGGCGGCAAAAACGAACACCTTGCTTACAACTATGCAAAACTTGGCTTTAAGGACTTAACTTTAATCAGTGCAAGTCACGGCGACAACCTTCCATTACTTGAAGAAAAGCTTGTTGCAGGTCTTGATTTTTCTCTTGTCAGGGAAGGCTCCCCGGAAGAACTCCCTATACGAATTGCAATCCTTGGTAAACCGAACACAGGTAAATCAACTTTAAGCAACGCGCTTACTCACACAAAAGCTTCTATCGTAAGTGATTATGCCGGTACTACCCGCGACGTTGTAGAAGGCAGCTTCAGGTTCAACGGCCGGGACATTCAAATTCTTGACACCGCAGGAATCAGGCGAAAAGCAAAAGTTACGGAAAATGTAGAATACTATTCGGTTAACAGAGCAATAAAAACTTTAGACGAGTGTGACATTGCCTTTATTATGATTGATGCGCAGGAGGGACTTTCTGAGCAGGATAAAAAAATTACTTCGCTCGCATTTGAAAAAGGTCGTGGTGTAATTTTCGTTCTTAACAAATGGGACTTAATGGAAGATCAGAGTAATAAGGCGATAAAGAAAGTAAATGAATGGTTCCAGATTATGTTTGGCCAGATGAACTTTGCCCCAATCGTTACAATCAGTGCAAAGAATGAAGACGGTATAAAAAATCTGATGAACAAGACTCTGGAAGTTTATGAGCAGCTTACAAGAAAAGTTGAAACTGCTTCACTGAATCTTGCCCTTAAAGACTGGCTGTTTAAGTATCCGCCTCCAGCAACAAAAGCGATTCACTTTAAAATCCGTTATATGACACAAACAAGCATTAATCCGGTGAACTTTTTAATCTTTGCAACGCGCCCGGATAATGTACCTTCGAGTTATGTTTCTTATCTAAAAAACAGGATCAGAGAAGATTTAGGATTTGATGAAGTTCCTGTTCAAATAGAAATGAAGGCAAGCCGCCAGAAGTGGCAGGATAGAGAAAACAAAAAGTAAATGAATTATTCAATCGGGGATGTTGAAAAAATAACTGGAGTAAAGTCTCACATTTTAAGATATTGGGAAGAAGAAATTCCGGCTCTCAATCCTTCTAAAAATTCCGGCGGAAGAAGAACCTATTCACAGTCAGACCTTGAGCTGATTATGCGTTTAAAATATCTGATTGTCGACAGGGGATTTACAGTTCAGGGCGCACAGAAACAGCTGCTTGCTGATACGGAAAAGAAACAGGAAAATATGGACACTTTATATGCAGTTCATCAAGTTAGGGAAGAATTAGTAAATCTTTTAAAGGATATAAAACATTAATCTATGAGTGAAAAGAGTAAAAAGAGTGAAAAAAAATTTTATGATAAATTCTTAAAGCCTGCAAAAGTAAAACACGAAAAGCGAAAGAATGAAAAATTAATTGAAGCTAAAAAAGAAAATCATTCTGATAAAACTTCGAATAAATCTGCTGAGAAAAAATTCAGTAAAAAAAACAGCACTGAAAAAAATACTAATGCAAAGAACACAAATCTTTCTACAGTAAAATTTGCTGATTCACTCTTTGACTTTGCAAATGTTCCCATAGAAGCAAAAAGAATTGTAAACAACTTTGATAAAATTTTAGATGGTGTTACAAGATTAAATTCCAAGCAGAAGGCAATGCTTTATCATCAGATAAAAATGCTTTCACACACTTTGACTGATTCCCGCGATGAGCGTCGTGTGGGTTATATGAACCAGACTACAACAATTACTTCTTATGCTTACTACTACATGTGGTGGAATTTGGTACGCTTAACCAGGCTTTTTGCAAATCTCCCGGCATCTTTTTTTCAGCTTAACGATAATGACATTTGTCTGGATATTGGTTCAGGGCCTTTAACTGTTGTAACAGCATTATTTCTGGCGCGCCCTGAATTGCGGAACAAAAAGCTTACATTTTACTGTATGGATTTAAGCAGGGAAGTTTTAGCTTTTGGTGAAAATGTTTTTTTATCTGTTGCTGCAAGACTTGAATGCGAGCCCTGGAAAATTGTCCGCGTAAAAGGAGAAATGGGGACTGGCCTTAAAGAAAAAGCTTCTCTGATTACCTGTGCAAATGTGTTTAATGAATCTACAGAAAAATATAATTTGAATGAGCAGGATGCTGTTTGTGAAAAATATATAAATTCAATTCTGTCTTACGCGGATTCTGCAAAGGCAAAGATTTTAGTTGTTGAACCAGGCGTTCCTAAAAACGGCAAATTGATTTCTTCGATGAGAAAAAGTTTTATCGAAAAAGGCTTTGCTCCGGTTTCTCCGTGTCCTCATTGTGAAGAGTGCGTTATGACCCGGAAAGAAATTAACGAAAGCAAGTGGTGCAATTTTTCTTTTGAAACAGACAATGCTCCGGACGCTTTACTTAAGTTGAGTGAAAAAGCAGAGTTAAATAAAACTCGTGCAGTGTTAAGCTTTATCGCAGTGGAAAAAAATATTGAAACACAAAGTGATGAAAGTGATGCAAAAAAAATCCTTTCGTTTAGAATTGTTTCTGATCCTATAAAACTCCCAGGAAACAGACAGGGCTTTTATGCCTGCAGTGAAATAGGCTTACTTTTAGTTGTAACAGCAATGCATTTATACTCGGGCCAAAAATGTGAATGTGAAATAACTGAAACTAATTTTCGAATTGATTATAAGTCTAAAGCTAAAATAATAAATCTCTAGTCCTTTGTGGGAACGACAACCACTACTTGCGAAGCGTGGTTTTCTTTCCCCCAAACCCCTAATCTTTCCCGCACGCTTTAAATGGTGAATCGATGAGTTATTGTTACTGTACGAGGTGGTTTCGATGAACTCAACCACCGTATTTATTTCGCCAATGACTCAAAAATGTGGTAGCGCGAAGAAAAGCAGAAGGCGCTTGAACACTTTGAGCGGTGCGAACGAGCGTAAGCGAGTGAGTCAGATACCTATTCCGCTCAACC
>JAEELR010000025.1 GCA_016282835.1 Treponema sp.
GAACGAGCGTAAGCGAGTGAGTCAGATACCTATTCCGCTCAACCGCGTGAAAGCGCCTGTCTTTTCTGGGAGCGGACACATTTTTGGAATCGTTTGCAATCCCTCTTAACAATTGATAAAATTAAATCATGATTGAATTAACTAGTAAACAAAGAAAAGTGCTTGAAAAAATAGCAGTCGATTTAAACCCTATGGTTATTGTTGGTCAGAATGGAATTTCTGATTCTGTAGAAAATCAAATTGTTCAGTGTCTGAATAATCATGAGCTTATTAAAATTAAGTTCAACGAGTATAAAGACGAAAAGAAGGAACTTGCTTTAGAACTCTCTAAACAGATTGATTGTACTTTAGTGCGTGTAATCGGAAACATTGCAATTCTTTACAAAGAAAGTGATGACCCTGAAAAACAAAATCATTTCTTGGGATGATAACCACCAGGGCAAAAAAAAACGAACCGCTTTAAGGAGGATGAATAGCGGTTCGTTTTAATATATCTTTATTATTTGCTGCTTGACTGTACTTTATACCAGAAAACAAAAGTGGTCAATACCTTTTTGAAGAATTTTTGCGAAAATCGTTGAAAATTTCGCATTTAGTGACATTTTTTGTGTAATTTAACGAAAATTTATGCATTTTTTCTAAAATCTCTACTTTTTTTTGAAATTTTCCTGCGAATTTATGCAAATTTTATGTGATTTTCACAGAATTTTTTGCTTTTTACACGATTATTTATCAGTTTTTTTGTATAATTATCTGCAAAAATAGCAATAAATTTGGCAAAAAGAGGCGTTTTTATGAAACCAAAAGTTGGAATTATTGGTGCTATGGCCGTAGAAGTGGAATCCTTGAAGAAAAAATTGTTACCGCTTCCGGGAGAATCTTGTGTAAATCAAATAAAAGCTTCATCGCTGTGTTTTACTCAGGGACTTTTGCAGGGAGTTGAAGTTGTAATTGTTCAGTCTGGAGTGGGTAAAGTAAATGCAGCTTTATGTGCACAGAATTTAATCCTTAAATTTAATGTTACGCATATCATCAACACTGGAATTGCCGGTGCCATTGGAAGCGGTTTAAAAGTTTTGGATTTTATTGTATCGAAGGATGCTTTGTATCACGATGTGGATGCAACTGGTTTTGGTTACAGGAAATGTGAAGTGCCTCAGCTTGGTGTGCGCGAATTTGAAGCCGACAAAAATTTAATTGAATGTGTAAAGTCTGCGTTTTCCAAACTTGATGCAGATATAAAAGAGACACACTGTTTAATAGAGGGACGAATTGCAACCGGTGATCAGTTTATAAGCGATAAAAAACAAAAAGAGCAGATTAAACTTGACTGCAATCCTTCGTGTGTAGAAATGGAAGGCGCTGCAATTGCTCATGCCTGCTATCTCAATAAAATTCCTTTTGTTATTATAAGATGCTTAAGCGATATGGCAGATGATGTAAGCGAAAACACTTATAGCTTCAACGAAGAAACTGCCGCTAATTTAAGTGCGTCATTAGTAGAAAAAACAATAAATGAATTTGGAGGCCTATATGAAATATAATGTAGACAGTTTTAATCTGGACCATACAAAAGTTACTGCTCCTTATGTAAGAAAAGCTGCACGAAAAGAAGGTGAAAAGGGTGATGTAGTAACTAAGTTTGATATCCGCTTTACCCAGCCAAACAAAGAGTTTATGAACACAGGTGCAATTCATACCCTGGAGCATTTGATTGCTGAATACATCCGCGATGAAATTCCGGGTGTAATTGATTTTAGTCCTATGGGCTGCAGAACAGGCTTTTATTTTACACTCTGGGGCGACTGGGAAGAAAAAGATATTGCTGACCACTTACTGAATGTTTTAAGAAAAGTAAGTGTGTGGGATAAACCGATTCCGGCAACTACAGAAAAAGAATGCGGAAACTACAGGGATCACAATTTAGATGAAGCAAAAATGTGGGCAAAGAAATGGGTTGAAGGAATTGAGTCAAAAGGATATTCCTGCTTCATTTAGTTCAGGCTTTCACTTTCAGTTTTTAAAACATTGTAGAGAAAATAAAATATGAATCTTCTGCAAAAGTTTAAAGAGACATCACTTTCCGTTTTACCTGTAATGGCAATCGTTTTGCTTTTAAACTTTACTTTTTGCCCTTTAGGTAATCAGCTTCTTGTAAGGTTTTTATTTGGCGGGCTTCTAGTAATTCTTGGGCTTACAATATTTTTAATTGGTGTTGATATCGGAATAACGCCTGTTGGAGAAAGAACTGGAGCGGCTTTAGTTTCAAAAAGAAATTTACCCCTGCTTTTGATTGTTTCTTTTTTGATAGGAATTTTAATCACCATTGCAGAACCAGATGTTCAGGTCTTTGCCAATCAGCTTAAAACTGCTTCACAAAACGTAAATAAATGGGCAGTAATAATTTTTATTGCTTTGGGAATCGGTCTGTTTTTAATCTTTGGAATTTTAAGGACAATTCTTTCCATTAGAATCAAATTTGTTTTTTTGGTTTTATATTCACTTACATTTCTGCTCGCATTCTTTTGTCCTAAAGAATTAAGCGGTGCTGCTTTTGATGCAGGCGGTGCTACTACAGGTCCTATGACAGTCCCATTTATTATGTCGCTGGGACTTGGTGTTGCTGCAGTTAGAAGCGGTGGAAACAAAGAAAAAAATTCTTTATCAAGCGTGGACTCTTTCGGTCTTACAGGAATTGCAAGTATAGGACCAGTTTTTGCAATTGTAGTTTATGGCATTTTCCTGAAAATTTTTTCTGCTAAGACAGGCTCTCAGGAAACCGTTTCTAAAGCGATAATTGAATCGGCTTCTGTTTTAGAAAGCGGACAGACTCCTTCTCATGCACTTTCTGTTTTTGTTCATCTTATTCCACAGGTTTTAAAAGAAGTAAGTCTTGCACTTTTGCCATTAATAATCACTTTTATTTTACTGCAAATATTTCTGTTAAAAATGCCTCCATATAAATTGCGAAAAATTTCAAAGGGCATTCTTTACAGTTTTGCAGGCCTTGTGATTTTCCTTCTCGGTGCAACTGGCGGATTTATGGATGCCGGTAAAAAGCTTGGAACTTCATTAGGAAATCTTGCTTGTGTTAATGGCGGCCCCTACATTTTCCTTATTATTGCCGTAGCGTTTATTTTTGGTGCAATCATAGTTTGTGCTGAACCTGCTGTCTGGGTTTTAACTGAACAGGTAGAAGAAGCAAGTGGCGGCACAATTACAAGAAAGGTTATGCTTTTAGCCTTTGCAAGTGGAGTTGCGCTTTCAGTTTCTCTTGCTGCAGTAAGAATTATTTTTAATTTTAGTCTCTGGTATATACTAATCCCCGGATATGCCCTTTCACTAATTCTTGCGTTTGTCTGTCCGCCTTTATTTACAGGAATTGCTTTTGATTCAGGCGGAGTTGCCTCAGGTCCTATGACAAGCACATTCATTCTTTCGTTTACAATGGGAATTGCACAAGTCTCTTCCGGCATGAACGGGCAGGTCTCTTTTGCATCGCAGGCCTTTGGTGTAATTGCTCTGGTTGCTATGACTCCTTTAATTGCAATACAGATTTTGGGCATTGTATTTAAAATTAAATCGAGCTCGAAAAAAGTTTCCGTTGAAGAAAAAAATGTTTCTGCTTCACAGGAAACAAATGAGCAGGAAGCAAATGATGTAGAAACTCAAGACTCATCAATAAATACTTCAATAAATAAAAAAAATGAGGAGGAAAGCAAATGAAATTTAATTTGTTAATTGCACTTGTGCCTCACGGAAAATCGGATTTAATTTCTGAAGCTGCATCAAAAGCCGGGAGTTTTGGCGGAACCGTTTGCAGCGGCAGAAACATAAGCGGCGGAAATTTTATAACAGCTTTGGGACTTGGCGAAAAACAGGTGGATTTAATTTACATCCTTACTGAAGAAAGCTCTACACAGAAAATCGCTGATGCAATAATTGAAATCTCTCAAAACGAAAAAATTTCTTTTGGAACATTATACACTCTTGAAACAAATGAAATGCTGAAGGGACAAAAAATTCAAGGAGGAAAAGCCACTATGGAAAATAAAACTGAATATGAACTCATAACAATCATACTGAATCGCGGATATGCTGAAGATGCAATGGCCGCTGCAAGAAAAGCCGGAGCAACTGGTGGAACAATAATAAATGCAAGGGGAACTGCAAAAGAAGATGATGCAAAATTTTTCGGAATGCATATAGTCCCTGAAAAAGAAATGCTGCAGATTGTATGCGATTCAAAAACAAAAGATGCTGTAATGGAAGCAATAAAAAATCTTTCCTGCTTAAAAGAGCCCGGCAGTGGAATTGCCTGGTGCACGAATGTAAAAGACTTAACAATGCTGGGTAAAAAATAAGTTTCAAAAATGTGTCCGCTCCCAGAAAAGGCAGGCTGTTTCATGTCATGCTGAATTTGCAGCTCGTTATTTCGTGCTTTCTTCAGTATCTGTCAGTCTTTAGATAAACAGACACTGAAACAAGCGATGTACTGTGTTTCGACAGGCTCAACAACCAAGCTTGTCGAAGTATTCAGGGTGACGGGAGAAGCTTAGATAAACTTTTTAATATCCTGGTGAATAACAGTTTTACATTTAACAGCTACAATATAAGAGCCCACCGTTGCAGTCAGTGTATCAATTCCTGCTGCAAAAGAACAGATTATTGGTGAGGCAGCTTTTAACAGTAAATATCCTTCTTCAAAGTTTTTACCATACATTGAACACATTATTGTAATTGCAATAAATGGTCCTCCAGCCGGAAACTGCATTAATGAAAATGAAAGAATAAAGCTTATGAAACCAATCCATGCAATATCAGAAAAACTGATTGCAAGAGAAGAGTAAGAGCGTAAAATCAAAATAAAACAAATTGCCTGAACCATAGCAGAACCGCCGCGTCCGAAAATTGCAAACAATGGATAGGTGATGCTGTTTGTCCTGCGTCTGATTCCCAGGCTTTCTTTTCCGTGCCTTAAGCTTAAGGTAAGGGCAAAGTTTGTGTCGCCGCTAAGGAAGCCTGCAATAAATGGTGAAATACACGCATACATTACTTTATATGGATGATGTTCGTGGCATACAAAGCGTAAAACCAGCGGATAGATTACAAATGCAACTAACAGAAGAAGCAGCAAAAGCATTAAGAACAGAATGTTATAAGTCTTTGTAGCAAATACTGAAGCGAAGGAAACTGACCATCGGGCCATAATGAAAATCATTCCAAAAGTTAAAACTTCTGTAAAAAAGCTGACTGCAACATAAAAAACTTTGCTTAAGCTGTCAAATAATGTAACTGCAGGTTTAGAAGCAATTTTGTTTGTTGAACAGGCAGAGCCTACAAAGCCTGCAAAAATAAAACATGGAAGCAGATATGATCCATTTAAAAGTGCTTCGAATCCGGAATAAGGAAATAAATTTGTAAGCAAATCTTTCCAGTTGAAATTTGGTATGTCTGTAACCTTTTCAAAATTTATAGGAAGGCGTGGAATCTTAAAGATTAAAATAGAAACTAAACCTAAAAGCATTAAACCAAATGAAGAAAGAAGAATTGAACCAAAAGTCCATAAGGCTGTTTTCCCAATTAAATTTTCATTTCTAAGATTGTAGCAGGCGTATGCAATTGAAAAGAATAAAAGCGGAACAATTAAATATCGTCCGAATCGAATAACCATTTCAACTATAAAATTAAGCACGCCCATTACTGCCGCGTTATCAGAAGGAATAAAAAAAGCAGAAAGAATTCCTACGGCAATAGCTATTAAATATTTCAACCAAATTTTCATAACAATGATTATAACAATTTACTAGCCTGAATGTCGAGTTTCCTTCAAAATGTGGTAGCGCGAAGAAAAGACAGGCTGTTTCACACGGTTGACACTTAAAATATAATGGCATAAGTTTTAGGTATGAAAAAAGTTGCTTTCATTATCAGTTTAATCATATATTCGTTTTTGTTTTCTTCCTGTTACATTTATTTCAATAATGATGATGATTATGTTGAAGTCGATAATTGTAAGTACTATAAAAATTATGAAGACATGAGAAAACGAACAATCGCAGAAATTAATGAGGCATTTTCTGATTTTCACTGGAACGAAGAAAAATTTGATAAAAAGTATAACGAATATGAGTGTATAGCATATCAAGAAGATTTAGATGTATTACTTCTTTTACCTGATTATAAATATTGTGTAAGAACTGGAAGTTCGTGGAGTTTAATAAAAGATTTAAAATATACTAATGGCAAAGCTGTTTCAGGATCAGGGAAATACTTCTTAATTACACAAAATGATGACGAACAAAAATCAGCAGTTTTTTTCAAGTAACTGTTGCCTGAGTTTTAATATTGAGGCAAAAATTGAAGACTGTTATAATTTAATTTATGAATATAGCATTATTTACAGATTGTTACCTTCCTTCTAAGAATGGAGTTGTAACTGTTGTTAATCAACTTTATGAAAGTTTAAAGAAACTGGGTCATCATGTTGTAATTGTTACTGTAAAATCTGACACTCCTTATGATGATAATAATCCTGATATTTTTAGAGTTCCTTCTACAAAAGCCGGTCTTGGAATGAAAGATCAGTTCTTAGGTTTTCCTATCTTAACAAGTGTAAGCCGCTTTTTGAAAAAAAATAAAGTTCAATTGATTCATGTTCATTCAGAATTTTCTATAGGAATTCATTCATTCCACGAAGCAAGAAAAGTAAAGGTTCCTGTAATCTGTACAACTCATACAATGTGGGAAGATTATTACGAGTTCTATTTGCCGGGTGGAAAATTTATTCCTGTTGAAGTTATAAGAAAAACCATGAGACTTTTCTACAAGAACTTTGATGCATTGATTAATGTTTCAACCAAGGCTCATGAATATTTTAAAAAAGATTTTATGGTACCGGAAATTCCTTCTGCCGTAATTCCAAACGCAATCAATCCAAAGAATTATTGCACAACACCAAGCACTCCTGAAGAAGTAAAAGAGCTTCGTGACAGTCTGGGTGTAAAAGAAAACGAAGTAATGCTTACCTTTGTTGGAAGAGTTGTAGAAGAAAAAAGAGTTTTCGAACTGATTGATATTGTTGAAGGTGTAATAAAGAAATGCTCAACTGCTAAAGTTGTTTTTGTAGGAGACGGACCTGCCCTAAAGCATGCAAAGACCTTAGTTGAAGCAAAGAAAATTGATAAGAATGTTGTGTTTACAGGATTCATTAACTGGGAAAATGTTCACAGGTATTATGAAGCAGGTGATATTTATATTTCAGCCTCACTTTCTGAAATGCATTCCATGACAGTGCTTGAAGCTATGACTTCCGGACTTCCGATTGTTGTAAGAAAAGATTCCAGCTATTTCGATACAGTTATTCCTGGTTATAACGGTTTCCTTTCTGATACAGACGAATCAATGACAGACGATTTGATTACTCTCGTTAATGACAGTGAAATGCGAAAGAGGTACGGTGAAAACAGCAGGAAGCATTCAGTAAATTATTTACCGGAGACTTTTGCAAAACGCCACGAAGCATTTTATCAGACAGTTTTAGCAAACTGGAAATACAAGCAGGAAATTACTGATGAAAAATTAGCAGAGGCAGTAGAAAAGGCTTCAGCTAAAAGAGATTAGTTTTGAGTGAAGATAAGTCGTTAGTGCGCCAGGAAAATTTTGTCCAGGCAGGGCTTAAGATTTTTCAGGATTCTGCCGCGTTCTGTTATGGAATTGATGCAGTTTTACTTTCATCCTTTGCAGGTAAAAAAGTAAAAAACTCTTCTCTGGTATTAGATTTAGGAACTGGAAACGGTATTATCCCGTTTCTTCTTTCAAAGAAAAATCAGTGTGCAAAATTCTGCGGCCTTGAGATTCAGCATGATGCGGTTTTACTTGCAAAGAAAAATGTAGAAGAAAACAATTTAAACGAGCGAATAGAAATAATTGAAGGCGATTTACGAAATCATAAAGACTTATTCGAAAAGCAGAAGTTTGATGTGATTGTTTCTAATCCTCCCTATATGAAAACAAACTGCGGAAAAATGAATGAGAGTGAGAAACTTTTAATTGCCCGCCACGAAGTTTTGTGCAATATAGATGATGTTGTAAAAGCTGCCTCGTACTTGATTAAAGACACGGGAAGTTTTTTCCTCATACACAGATGCGAACGCTTAACGGATGTTTTTAATTCATTAAAGGAAAATAATTTTGTACCGAAAGTTCTGCGTTTTGTAGTTTCACATTTTAATAAAGAACCTGTCATGTTTTTACTGGAAGCAAGAAAGTACTGTAAATCAGAGTTAAAGATTGAAAAGAATTTGATTGTATACGGTGAAGATAACGTTTATACAGATGAAGTGAAAAAGATTTATAGTGAACTTCAGTGACTTCGTTGTTTATCGTGGTGGTTTCGACTATGCTCAACCACCGCTTTTATGCCTGAATTGAAACGATTTGTCCCTGGAGTGGCATTAAGCCTGCAAGACCCAGACTGAAATCTTCTGTTTCAGCTTTAGAAATTGTTTCCTGAATTTGCGTCTGGAACTCACGGATTAAATCATCTTTATAATTGTCGCTTAAGTTATCTACATCAACTTCCTGTGCATCCTTGTGTCTTAGTGAAGCAAGTTGATTTATGAGCGAGTTTAAAATTTTTATTCGATTTAAAGAAACACCTTCCTGATTAGGACCGGCAGCAGTTCCATGTACATAGTCAAACTGTGCATAAAGTACAGCACTTGGCTTTACCGGTACATATAAAGAACCTGCACTTGATAAGAGATTTTTATAAGATGCTGCGTTTAAAGTAATTCCTGTCGAATACATTTTTCTATTCCTACATAAATTTTCGGCAGAAATATGTAATGTGTTTAGTTAAACTTTGATTTTTATATATCGCTAGAAGTAGGTCTTCTTCCAGTCCTGGATGCGCTGCTCTATAGTCTTGCACTCTTTCTTTTCATCAGTATTACAGCTCTCCTGCAAAAACGGGAGGATTACATTCTTCTTTAGGTTAGGCCATCTGTAAGGAAGAATTTTTGGCAGTTCAAAATAATTCTCTGAAGGCATATTCCCAAGAACCTGTCTGTAGTAAAGCGGATAGTATTTTTCATTAACAGCTTTGATTGCAGAAAAGCCGCCTGCGATTCCAAATGAAATTATATCCAGATTCATTTTGTGTTTTCTTTCTATAAGGGCTTTCTGTGTTTCTTCATTGTTGAACCAGACAATAAATTTATATGCAAAGTTTTTATTTTTACTGTGTTTATAAAGTCCCATTGTGACAATATCATCTTCAATACAAATATGTGAATCTTTTTCCAGCCATCTGAAGGAAAGCGAAGAATTTTGTGAATCAATTAGCGGGAAAAAATTGTTGCTCGTTTCATAGGCAAACAGGCAGTGGTCAGTAGAAACCTGTCTGTATTTTGGCATGAACAGATATTTAAACTGAAAGTTCTGTTCTATTGAGGTTGAACCATTTCTTGCAATTGTCCATTCTTTTGTTGAAGTGATTATGTTTTCAATTGCCTGCGGGTTCCAGGTAAACGAAACGCCCTTTTCCCTGAACTGTGCGCCGTTGAGTTTTGCAAGCTCGTATAAAAATTCCGGGTCCCAGCTTGGTGCGTATCCAATTGCTGTATAAACATCAGATTTATTTTTCTTGTTAAAATTTCCTGCGAACTGTTTTATCTGTGCAACATTCAATAAGTGTGTTGATTCTACATAGCTTTCATTTTTCTTGTTAAAGATGATTGCGGGTAGATTAAAGCTTACCGGAATTAAATACTGTTTATCATTCAGCATTCCGTAATCTAAAATTTTTGAATAAAAAGAGGATCTGAAAATCTGCTGCTCCTGAAACAAAAAATCAAGCTGTGAAAAATATTTTCTTGTCTGCGAGTTCTTAAGCCAGGAACCAATTACAATATCAGGGACCTGTTCGTTGCTCACTGAATGCAGGGCTTTGGAAACACTTTCTTTATAAATGACTATTGCTTTTTCGTTTTCGTGAGTTGCGTTGAATAATTCTACACAGGAAGCAAAATCAGGTGATTCTGTCCAGATTATAATCGGGTTTAAATTGACAATCGGCTTTGATTTATTTTTACATCCTAAAAAAACAATTGAAAATACAATACATAACGCAAGACAAATTCTTTTCACTTTATTTTATTCCTTTTATATAGGGAATATTTTAGTAAGAACAGATTAAATTTTCAACGCAGTGTAATAAAAAGAGTTTTCTGTGGTGGTTGATCTTAAAGATTAAATTTCGAGATTGAACTGAAAGTGTTTCAAAAATGTAGTAGCTCGAAGAAAAGCAGTGGTTAAGCAGAAAATTGCGGTGGTTGAGTAGCGAAGCGTATCGAAACCACCAGTGCTAAGTGGTTATAGTGAAACACGTAGTGGTTGTCGTTCCCCCAAAGAGAAACGCGATAATCAGCCTTGTAAAAAATTTGATAATCATTGAAAATATAAAAATGAAGTTTTTACGATTTACTTATATTTTACTTTTTGCATTAACCTGTTTTTCCTGCAGCAAAAATTCTAAA
>JAEELR010000026.1 GCA_016282835.1 Treponema sp.
AGACGATTTTATTGAGAAAAAAAGTTTTGATTTAAGGGTAACGGTAGACTGCATTTTTGGAAGCGGCTTTCATGGTGAACTTCCTCCTGAAGTACAGGCCGCACTTTCTTCGCTAAAGGTACGCGAAGGTTCAGATGATTCTTTTAAGATTGCATGCGATGTTCCCACAGGAATAGACCGCGACGGAAATATCTCAGGAGCTGCTTTTAATGCTGATGAAACAGTTACGATGGGTTCATTAAAACTTTCGCTTTTTTCAGATGCAGCAAAAGACATGTGCGGAACAATAAAAAAAGTTCCGCTCGGTATTTCAGAAAGCAACTTTGAAACAGAAGAGTGCGATGCTTTTCTTCTTGATGAATCCGACATGACGCTTCCCTTAAGAAAAAAGCAGAATACAAATAAAGGCTCTTTCGGGCATACAGCGGTTGTTTATGGAGAAAAGCCGGGAGCCGCAGTTCTTGCGTCACTTGCTGCCTTTAATTTTGGAAGCGGACTTGTTTCTCTGGTTAATCCGTCCGTCCCGGTAAGCAGTCTCCCGTTTGAAATAATGCACTCAACGGATTTTCCGCAAAACACAACATGCGCAGTTTTAGGTCCGGGCCTCGGAAAAAGCTCCGGCAATGGCGGACACGATGATTTACGCACCGACTCCGAGGCAGAACGTGGCGCGGTACACAACTTAAACGGCCGCACTAACGAAAACGCGGACAATGGCGCGGAATATCTTACGCAGATTCTTCAAAAAAACATTCCGTGCGTTCTTGATGCAGACATTCTTTCAGAAAGCACACTTCCCGACTTTTTAGTCGCGCGCTCTTTAAAGCCTGACTCAGCACCTGTTATACTTACACCGCATCCTAAAGAGTTTTCTCAGCTTCTTAAGGTCTGCGGCTTTGGAGAATACACAACCGCTGATGTCTTAAAAAACAAAGTACAGCTTATAAAAGATTTCTGCAATAAATACAAAGGCGTTATTCTTCTTGTAAAAGGCGCAAACGTTTTTATAGGATGCCATGAAAAATCAGGCTCGTTTAAACTTTACATAAACACGCTCGGAACTTCAGCGCTTGCAAAGGGTGGAAGTGGCGACGTGCTTTCAGGAATGATTGCCTCGCTTGTTTCACAAAAATATCCGGCTCTTACCGCTGCGGTTTCTGCAAGCCTTGCACACGCAAAACTCGGAGCAATGTTCAAAGAAAGCTTTTCCGTCACACCACAGAAACTCATTGATTCCATGGAAAAACTTCAATAACAAAATTTGGCGCATAAGGCTCCATCAACCTAATAATTCTCCAAAACCCAGAAGATTTCTTCATAAACTTCACTTAATAAATTTGCCGGCAATCTGGATTTTTTTTCCATCAAAGCCTGTTTGTCTACTGTAGTTATTTGTGAACATAAAGCTACAGAGTTTTTTGGCAATTTTGATTCTGATTTATCTAGAAAAACATTACCTTTATAATCTGCTAAACGGCAGTTTGTAGTTATAGGAATTACTACAGTTGAATTTATTTCACTGTTATTGAGATCATCATTTTGAACAACAATTCCTGGCCTTTTAAAAGCTGGAGTACTTCCTCTTGGTTCTTGAAAATCAACCCACCAGATTTCACCATTCATCATTTTTTAATATCTCCCTGATTGTTGCCAGACTTGCATTCCGGATTTTTTTTGCTTCAACGGAATTGAGATAATTGTTGTAATTTGCGTCTGGTATTTTTTTGATTTTTTTTGTTTTTATTACAGGATTATTTTGCATGCAGGTTTGATTTTCAATAATTTTCGCCAACTTTGACATAAGATAAATCTGTTCAGTCAACTGTAATAGGGGTAACAGTTTAATCAGTTCAGCCAAAAGATTATTCTTATCTGCATACTGTGAAGACGAGCCATAATGTGCAGCAGGTGAAGCTACACACATACTAGAAAGATTATCTGATTCATAAGAATACTGTTCTGATTTTTTTTCCAGTTCATTTTGAAAAAAAACATCTGCAGATACTTTATATAGTTCACATAATTTTTTGATATTTCTTAATGAAGGTTCCGCTGTTCCGTTTTCGTATTTGTTATACATCTGTCTTGAAATTTCAAGATATGAGGCAACTGCACTTTGAGAATAATTATTTTCATTTCTAAGAGACCTAAGAATTTCTTTCATGGTTTGAGTATATGATACGATTTTTTAAATGTCAACTTAATATTTACAATTAGTGTAAACTATAATTTACTGCTGTCAATTCTTAAAAAACTTATAAAAGATTTTTGTCGTAGTATTTCTTTTTGCTATTAGTTCATAAAATTCTTAACCCCACAATTAAACAGCGACAAGTTTGACCTAGCATCCACTTTGATGCATATGTTGCGTGAGCAACGAGTGGTAGAAATTTCCTAAATGCAAATGTCAATTTGCAAGATAATCCCTGCGATATTCTTTTGCCGTAATAATTTCTCCTGGTGGAGTTTTCTGTGTTTTCTTACGAAATCCATGCGTTATGATTATTTTGTTTCCAACAAAGAAAAAATAGGGCGGGCTATTCTTTTTTGGACAGCCCCTTATGTGTTCATTTAGTCTACATCTAAAATGTTTATTTTCTTTTTCTTCAAAAGAAACGTAAATGCTCCGCCAGAAATTATACTGTCAAAAGCATTTCCAATTCCAAACAGCAAAGCAATTCCCATCAACGTCGGAGTCCATCTTCCACACAGATAAAGAACAAAAGCCGTTCCATAATATATAAAATTTGTTACAACAGATTCAAAAAGCATGTAGTTTGTTTTTCCAAGTCCATAGAACTCGCAGTCAAAAACATTTTGCAAAGCATACAAAACATAAAATCCTAGAAGTAGCATTACAAGATTATAAAGTTTATCAACATCTGAGAATTGAAGCACATTTGACATAAAAAATTTCCAGGTCGGAATTGTAACAAACCAAACAAGACAGACAATTACAGTTACTGCAAAATAGCCAAGTGTATTGTTCTTTACAGCTTTTTCGTCTGTGCCGACTTCCTGCTTAATAAGTTCTCCAAGCTGATTTATTGGAAGCAGGAGCCATCCCCAGATAAAACTGTTTGCAACCCAGTAAGTTCCCTGTTCATTTACCATATTGACCATGCGGCTTATCATAAGCATATATGCAAGATTTCTTACAAAAGATTCCAAACCAGAAATGCCGCCGATTTTTACAAAATCCTTAGCCCATACAAAAGAAAGTTTTTCTTTATTGAAAATTGAATATCCTTCTTTTGCAAGCAAAATTACTGAAACAACAAATAGAATCAGATTTACAATGATATTACTGTAGCCGATTCCGTTTACACCAAGATTTGCGGAGATATTTAATGTTGAAACAAAGAATGTATCAAAGATTACGCTGAGTACAAGTTTTGCACCTGTAAGAATATATACGTATTTTGATTTTCCAAGTGTTACAAGACAAACAAGAAGAAAACTTGAAAGCAAAATAAATATATTTGCAATACTTTCTATTCTTATGTACACAGCAGATTCTTCGATTATATCCTTACTTGCTGCCATTACTGAAAGCAATGGATTTGTAAAACAACATATCAAAATAGAACAAACGGCATATACACAGAATGAAATTACAAGTCCTGTTTTTATTCGGTTCGTATACTCAGATTTTTCTGAAACAACTTTTCCCATAAAAAAATATAATGGAAGAATAATAGCTTCATTCAAAATCTCATAAATCAAATTTACCCAGGAAAGCTGACCTGCAATTGAAAAAGACCAGTCACCTGGCAGTTGTCCCAAAAAGAATACACGCAGTGTTGTATAAATTGTTGGACACAAGCCCATTATCAAAAGTGAAATGAAAAGTTTCCAATTTAAGTTTTTTAATGACTTACCTATTTTGTTCATTTTTTTCTCTCCTGTTTCCCCGCTTGCGCGCCCCCATAACAAAAAATTAGGTTAAACCGATGTAACAAAGTTACAAAATCATGTTTAATAGTATATCATGAAAAAGAAAATTTCATCCGCAATCATGCTTCTGCTTTGCACGGGTTTTTCTTTTGCCGGACAAAACGTAAAGGAACTTCTTGACGGATATTTAAAAAACTCACTTGAGCTTCACAAACTTTCCTCGCAGGTAGAAAAACAGATTTTAAATTCAAAGGTCGCTCAAATTTCAAACGGCATGAACATTCAGCTTTCAACGGGAGAAATTCAATTTCAACTCGGAAGCGATCAGTATTTTACTTTTTCACCAAAAGCCGCTGTTACAATTCCGCAAGCCGACAACCTCGGATTTTCTGCAAGTTCAGTTGTAAACATAAATGATTCACAGGAAAAAACTGTTTCAGATATAAGCCTTTCAATAAGCGCAGACATTTATTCCGGTGCAATGGAACAGAGAAAAATTACACTTCTCGAAAGTGAACGTACGCTTCTCGAAGCAAAACGTGCACTGCAGAACGGTTTTGTTTCTGCAGAAAAAGAATTTTATTCATCATTAAAAAACCTCTACGAAATAGCTTCGCAGATTATAAAAGAAGAAAAAAATCTTTACGAAGATAAACTTTCATTTGAAAAAATCCGCGCTCAAGGGTACAGTTCCGGTTCAACAACATACAGGCTTTCGCAAAACAAAGTTCTTGCTGATGAGCACAGCGTTCAGGTTTACAGGCACAAACTCGAACGTGAAACAAGAATTTTTGCAGCAAAGTGCGGCGTTTATTATTCTGAAAAAGATCCGGTTGATTTTCTTCCTCAGGAAATTCCAGAAGTTGAAGGAATCGATGTTTTTTCTTTTAAAAAAGACACTTATGCAAAAATAGAAAACGCTTCCTGGAAAAAACACATCAACACGCTGAAGCGGGACGCAGAAAAATCAATGACGCTTTCTGCAAACGCCGGCTGCACTTTTGATAAGGAAATAAAAGGCAGTTACCACAACACGG
>JAEELR010000248.1 GCA_016282835.1 Treponema sp.
GAGTCTGTGCACAATTCCAGGCCTTCGGTTTGCCAGCACTTCATTTGTATTTTCACAGGCTTTTTCCTGTATGCTGTTTCTGTTCCAGTGAAATAAAAGTGCATTTACTAAAGTCCCGTTCCAGTTACCGCATGCAGGATGAACTACCATCCCCTGCTCTTTATTGATTACACAAACATTTTCATCTTCATATAAAATTTCTAACGGGATATTTTCTGGGTCAAACTGTGACGGAATATTTGACTCAAGTTCAATTTCAATTCTGTCATTTGCATTTACTTTGTATGAAAGTTTTTTCTCTCTATCATTTACTAAAATCGATTTGACTTGAGCTTTTATCTGGCTTCTGGTTAGTGTTGATTTTGCACTGATGAGATTTGAGCAGATATAGGAATCAAGGCGCTCACTTGCATTATAATCAACAGGAACATTAAAAAAATACTTTTCTGCCATTATTTGTCTTCTATATCAATTCCAGTATCTTCACTGCCGTTACTTTCATTTTCATCTGATTTTTCGCGTGAAATTAAAACTTCATCTTCATTTATAGGAGTTACAATTATTTTATAATCATTGTTTTTTCTGTTTTCTTCATCAATCTGTTTTTTTAGTTCTATAGTATTCCAGACATAATCTGTAATGCCAATTGCTAAACTGACACCGCACGAATACCCGAAAATTTCCCACATTTGTTCTGTAGAATAAGTTTGTGATTTATCCAAAGGATTAATAAAATTCCCTGACTGCTGCCATAAGAGCAAACTGTAAATGAAACTCACTCCAATAGTAACGAAAGGCAAGGAACCAAAGGTAATTATTTCTGATCTTCTAAGCTGCTTAGCCCATTCAGGAAATTCATTCTCTGTATATGGAACCGGAGCTGTATCTGTTGTGTCAGCGAAAAGATTTACATTAGATGCAAAGAGAAAAATTAAAAGTAAAAGAACTGCAGAAAGTTTTCTTTTCATTACTTTCTTTCTCCAAAAATTGCAGTACCAATCCTGACGATTGTAGCTCCTTCTTCTATTGCAATTTTATAATCACCGGACATTCCCATACTTAGTTCTGTTATTGGAAGCGAAGGATATTTTGTATTCAGTTCTGATTTTAATTCACGCAAAGTACTGAAGGATTTTCGGATAAGTTTTTCATCATCTGTAAAAGGTGCCATTGTCATTAAGCCGCAAACAGTAATATGCGGATATTTGTTTTCAGCAAACGAACTGCATAAAGCATAAACTTCCTCTAAATCTGTAAAACCTGATTTTGAATCTTCACCGGTGTGAATTTCCAGAAACACTTTCATTGTCTTATTCAGCTTTGTACACTGCTTTTCAATTTCTTCGACTAAAGAAGTCCTGTCTACAGATTCAATGCAGTCACAGATTTCACAGGCTTTCTTTACTTTATTCGACTGCAGCTGGCCGATAATGTGAAGTTCAATATTTATATTTTTGCCTTGTATACTGTCCCTGACAACATTAAATTTTTCAGAGGCTTCCTGAACTCTGTTTTCACCAAATAAAAACTGGTTGCTTTCTATTGCATTTAAAACATCTGTGTACGGATGAAATTTTGAAACGGCACAAAGTTTTACATTCTGATTATATTTTGATTTAGTAAGTGCAAGTGATATTTCATCATTTATTCTTTTCAGATTTTCACAAATATTTTCTGACATAAAAAGCCTCTATTTTTTTTTAGATTATAACAGAAGCTAATTTTTCCGACAACACGATGAAATCCTTTATACTAAGAGCTTCGGCCCTTAAAGTAGAATCAATTCCTGTTCCTGCAAAAAAAGTTTCACAGGAAATGTTTGGCGGTAAAATTGACTTTATATTATTTGCAATCGTTTTTCTTCTGCTTGAAAACAAGGTGTGAATTAATGAATAGAAAAGTTTTTTGTTTTTTATTTCATACGGAATTTCTTTCTTTTTCATTATTACAGTTTGAGATGCAACATTTGGCTTTGGCCAGAAATTTCCTGCTGCCAGTTCATTTCCAAGCTTTACATCGTAGACACTATTGCACAAAACAGTGAATGAAGAATAATCCGGTTTTCCAATTGCTGAACACATTCTTTTAGCAACTTCTTTTTGAACAGTAAATACACATTTTTCAAAACAGAATCCGTTTGTAATTGTATCTGCAATAAAAGTTGCTGCTATATTATATGGCAGGTTACCGAATAATTTTGACGGAATATTTTTGTTTTCAATTTCTTTTTTCCAGGTCTTAAGTACATCGCCTTCTACAATTTTAAAGCTATTTCTTTCCTCATAATCCTTAAAAAACTCGTGCAAAAACTTTATGAATCCGCGGTCAATTTCAAATGCACAGACATTCATTTCTTTTTTTAACAGAAGCTCTGTCATGCAGCCTAAGCCAGGCCCTACTTCCCAGACAGTTTCATTCTTTTTACATTCAAGTAAATCTATAATATTATTTCTTGCTTTTTCGTTAAGAAGAAAATTCTGCCCGAACTTTTTCTGCATAGCCATTCCATTTTCTTCCAAAAAACTTTTAATTTCCTGTGGCGAATTATAATCAGGATGTTCCATTTATTTCTCCATACTATTTATCTGCTAAAAATTAAATTTAATAGCAGGACATTTTGAAAACAAAGACACTAAATAAACAATAAGCGTGTAAAGTGTATTTATTATAGAATAAAAATATGATGAAAGGAAAGGGAATAAAATTGAAAATAAAATGCCAAAAATTGAGAGCGTTAGAAAAACACTGATTAAAGGAGAAACAACAGCAGAAGAAATTATTCCGATGGGGTTAAGCATTTTGAACAGGACAGCTGATATTGGGGATGTAAAAACTTGTGCTGAAAAAGAAGCTGCCAGCGGATTATTTATAAAATTCGGCACTCTCCCCTGCAGTAATTTTTTACTGACTGGCGTTAAAAGCATGATTCCTGCAAGGGCTCCGTAAGAAAGCATAAAGGCTGCGGTTTTATAATCCTGCGGCAATAAAACAAGATGGATTATAAATGCGGTACATAGAACACAAAACGAATCAATTTGAAGCAGAAAACATCTTGAAGCGAAAAGAATCAGCAGCTGCATCACAAAGGCCCTGAATAGTGAAGGAGAAAAGCCTGCGAACCACACGAAGAAGATTATTCCAAAAAGCTTTGCAAAAAATGAAGCTCTTTTTCCTAGTATTTTTTTCCCGGTATAGTCAAAGAGATTTGAGAAAAACGAAAGGTGCATCCCGCTTAAGGCTAGAAGATGAGATAGTCCTGCAAGTAAAAAGCAGTTTCCCACGTCTTCACTCAAGCTGTCCCTGGAACCTGACAAAAGCGATAGAATCAGGGCTCCTGCATTTCCCCATGAATACAAAAGTCTTCTTAGTTTTAATCTGCACAAAGCCCTTAAATGAGAAATCTTTCCTGCGAATGTATTTTTATATCCTAAATACTCTGCATGCTTTGTAAAAAAGTAATTGCTCTCAGAAAAGTATTTTCCATACAGTTTTAGTTTCTCGCCCTTTTCAACTAAAATGGATTCTTTTGAGAGCGAATATAACTTTCCGGGAAACAGTGCTTCAACATATTTTTCACTTAAAGAGACAGAAACGACACCCTTACAGGAAGCCCTGACATTGCTTTCGTTTATTGTTTCCCCACAGGCTGAAGTTGAAAGCAAAAAACTGTAAATTCCTTTCTTTTTATTCTTTACGGGATTCGAACAAACATATCCTTCTATATAGTTTATTTTTTCACCGGATAAAGTCGGAGAAAACAAATTCTTAGCCGAGGGTTTTATAATGCCTGAGTATAATAAAAAACAAAGTATAACTGTACTTAATACAAATGGATTTGAGAGTCTTGATTTAAAAAGCTTTACCACTTCAATTTTGCAAGAGCAGTTCTGGCAGCAGTAATTACATTTTCAGGATAATCCAGATATGTTACATACAGTAAGTAATCAAAAGCAGCCTTGTCGCCCAATCCTCCTAATGAGTTTATGACGGCTAGAACTACTTCTGAATCAGGAATCATATTTTTTTCTGTATTCTTGTTTAAATAATCCAGATACTCGTACATAATTCTTGAAGTATCACTGGATGCAATTGAAGTAATCATATTTATACATTCAGCAAAATCATGCAGCGAAATAAATCCTTTCTCACATTCATTTCTTGCAATTTCAAAAAACTGATTTGCAAGTCCACTCGCACGAGTCCATTTATTTTGAGACAAAACTTTTAGTGCAGCAAGCTGTAATGCAATCTGATTTGAAGACACTTCTGTTTCTCCGTCTATATTATTTATAGACAATGAGAATGCACTTTCGGCAGCTTCTGAAAGAATTTTTTTAGAAATTTTTTCGTTTACGCTGATTTTATTGATGATTTTTAATTTCATGTCCATTGGAACACTGGAAATAATCCTCA
>JAEELR010000249.1 GCA_016282835.1 Treponema sp.
GGAGCAAAAACAAACTGAAGTATTATTAAAATCGGAATAAGAAGTATAAAAACAGAACCGTATGTTTTAAGCGGAATCTGGGCGGTAATAAATGAGTAACCGAAAATAAAGAAAGCTGAAATTATATCGGGTAAAAAACTCTTTTTAATTATTTTTCTCTCAAGCGTCATTTTGTGCCTCCTGAGTTATAAGCGATTGAATATGCTGAGAATTCTGCTGAAGTATTTCTATAGTAGAACCGAGGTTTGTCGTGTTTGATGAAAAAGATTTTAGCGATTCAAAAATGTCGTTCATTGACTTTAATATTATTTTGAATGCAGCAATTTGAATTTGAACGGCATTTTTTATATTGTTTGACTCTTCTGCTGTTATTGAAGCTGATGATTTTATTGAAACAAAATGTTCTTTTAAGAGTTCAGAAAGATTATTCCCTTCTTCGATTTGTTTCATGCATTCTTTTCCGGAATTGATTAAGGTCGTGCTTGAATCCTGAATTTCACGAATTTTGTCACGAATCAGTTTTGTAAGATCTATTACATTGTCAGCCAGAGCTCTGATTTCTGCTGCAACATTTTTAAAACTGCTGTCGTCAAACGTATTTGAAACGAGTTCTGCATTGAATGCAATTATTTTTGTCTGTTCGGTCATGCTGTCTATAAGGTTTACTATGTCCCAGATGCCGTCAATTTTTGAACTGAGCTTTTTTATTCCGTTTATGATGTTTTGATTTGTTTCAGTTATTTCTTTCATTTTGAGAAGACTTGCGTTAAAGTTGTCAAAATTTCTGTCAACATCATTCAGAGTCTGTTGTGCTACGTTTGATACTTCATCAAGTTTTATCTGTATGTCATTTGAAACTTTATCAGTTGAATTCATTGTTTCAAGAATTTTTTCAACACAGATTGTCTGCGCGTAAATTGTGTCTTCAGTTTCTTTTGTGATTTTTACAAGGTCTTTTGAAGATTCCTTTATATCTTCATTTATTGATTGTGTTTTATTCATTATGTTTCTGAATGCAACAATAGTTCTGTTGATAAGAAACATTGTGTATGAAATTTCATTATTCAGTGCGATGTCAAATAGCCGGGCTTTGCTGATGCTTTTTGGGTTAATAAGCGAAAGTGTGTTTTCCATTCGTGAAAGAGTGAAAAGTATTTTTTTGTAGAAGGTTCTTATCATTGTTATTAAACATATCATTGTTGCAGCTATGGTAAAAAACATTCTAAACAGAGTGTGATGTGAAGGAGAAACACTTGTTATGTCTGAAACAGCATTTTTTGAAAATGAAGCAAGAGATCCGTTTTCATGAATAATTACAGGAAGTTTACCGAAAAGTGCCGTTAAAAGTATGTTCGCTGAAAGAATTAAAAGAGGAATGATTATATAAAACAGATGTATTTTTTTGAGTGGAACTGAATATATTTTGTTTTCAGGCGAAATAGGAATTCCCTGTTTCGTGATTGTAATTCCTATTGCCGTACATTCAGCTTCTGTTATGTCATAAACACAGCTTGCTGCGCAGTATGAGACTGTGCTGCCGATAAGGAACAGCGGAATGCAGGCTATTATATCTACATTAAATAATAAAACATAATTAAGAAGAATAATTATAAGAAGAACAGTAAAACAGTAGAATGTCTGGAATGTTTTTTTTCGCGGATATCTGTGAAGTGCTTCAAGCAGAGCTTTTCTTTCGCTGTCAGATGTTTGAACAGTTTCCCATAAACTTATTTTGCAGGAAAGTCTGTACGTTGAGAGTCTATTTCCAATCGGCACAATTGCTCCCATAAACAAAACTGTAAGTCCCAGTGAAAGAATGAGTAACTGTAAGAAAATACCGGAAGTTATTATAACGAACGTGCTTACAACAGCGTGAAGCAACAGCGAGAAAGAAAGGCATATAAATCCTGTTCTTCTAAGCATGTAAATTTCAAATGAGGGACTTTTTATTTTTGATATTTTTGTTCCGTGGGAGAATGTCATGACTGGTTCTCCTTTGAATGAATTGATTTTAAATCAAGCCCGATTGTCCTGATTTTTTCTGCGGCTTCATTCAGTTGTTTTGCAGATGCTGAAAATTTATCAAATCCTAAACTTATTTCTTTTAATGCTAAATCAATTTGAATAAATGAACGATCCTGATTATTTGTGTTGTCTTGAATTTGTGTTGCACTTTCAGCAGTAATATCTGATGACAGCCGCAGCGAAGAAAACTGTTCATCCATATTTGAAAGAAAATCTTTTTCTTCACGAATTTTCTGTGTGCTTGCTTCAGAAGTTATTATCAGATTGTCAGAAGAGTGCTGAATCTGTGTAACTTGATTTTTAATTTCCTGTATTGAATCCGAGATTGTTGAAGCAAGTCGTCTGATTTCATTTGCAATTATATGAAATTTTTCTCCCTGATCGCCTGCATAAGAAGCTTCAAGTTCTGCATTAAATGCGATTATCTGAGTTTTTCCTGCAATTCCGTCAATTGTATTTATTATGTCCCAGATTTTTTCTATCTGCTCACTTAATTTTTTTATTCCTGTAATTGTATTAAGATTTGCAGTTGTTATTTGTGTCATTTTTGCAATGTTTGCATCAAGAAGTGAAGAACTTTCATTTACAGTTTTTTTTGTATTTTCTGCAGTAAAGCGCACGTCAACAATTCGTTCAGTAATTTTGCTTAAGATTTCTGTTGCGTTTTCCATTTTTGCAAGACAATCTTTTATGGATGCAGAATGTGATTCTGAAAATTGAGAAATCAATTTTGAATTATCATTTAATTCAAAAATGGAATTAAGAATTGTCTCACTTGTTAAGGATGAGTCTTTTGTAATTTCCCGTACATAACGAATGATTTCGCTTATGAGGAAGATGTTGTATGAAATCTGATTTGAAAAATCCAGTGTAAGTTCAACTTCATTTTCAAGTTGTCCTTCTGCTAAAGACTTAAGGCTTGTATTTATTTTTGAAAATGCTTCAATTGTACTTTTGTAAAGAAAACTCGAGTTTAAAATGAGAACGATTGTGTTTACCATAACTATGCCGCACAATCCGGCTATTGTGTACGTTGCAAAATAAAAGTATGAGAAAATCATTACAATTGAAAGAACTGCAGGAATAACCGTCCAGTAACAGATTTTTCTGTGAAGTTCAATGCTGAAAAATTTCTTTTTTCTTATGAAATCAATGTCAAGAGGCAGAGTTGCAAGATTTGAAACATAATCTGCGCA
>JAEELR010000250.1 GCA_016282835.1 Treponema sp.
CCTTGTGTCCCTTTGCCATAAGTTCTTTTACAACGTGGCTTCCAATATAACCTGCGCCACCAATAACTAAAACCTTCATATAAGGTCCTCCCGAATTTTTATTTAATTCATTTTATCTTAGTCTAAATTTTTTGTGAATACGATGATGATAAGATGATGATGTTATTGAAAATAAAATGCTTCCACTGAAATCTTTGTGATTATTTAGAAAAAAAATAAAATTTATGGTATAATGATTTTGGAGGTCCCATATGTCAGATGTTGCTTTTGCAGATTTTACAGAACAAGTGCTTTCTCTATCTTATGACCAGACTCTTATTTTAATGGGCAAGATGCTGGAATCATTGAAAACAAAACGAAGCGAAGAGAATTATTCCGAAATGGAAAAAGATATTGCACGGAGTTCAATGAATACAATGTGGGAGGAACTGAAAAATGACACATGGTGAGATTTGGACAATTGATTTCGGTGTACCTGTTGGAAGTCTACCTTCAAAAATTCGTCCTGCGGTCGTAATGCAAAATGATTTGCTTGGTATAAAAGATTTGAATACTGCTGTCGTAATTCCATTTACTTCAAATCTTGACCGAGTAGAATTTGAACCAAATATTCTCTTTGAAAAATCAGAAACAGGTCTTTCAAAAGATTCTGTTGCCGTCATTCATCTTATCGGTGCAGTAAACAAGTTTTGTTTTGAAAAGAAGGTTTCAAAACTCTCCGAAGAAAACTATCAAAAGCTTGTTAATGCAGTTCTTCAATTAATTGAAAACAAGTAATTGCTTATTATTTCAAAGTGGATGGTACCAACCAGTAATTTTTTGATGGGGCGTTATACAAATACAATCTTCTATATAACTTGCATGAAATTCAAAACTGAAAATCATACAAGTTATTTTTTTATTTAAGCTTCGAGACGCTTTACAAGATATGGAATTGCTTTTTCGAATTTTACGCCATACCAGTGGTCTTTATCATCTATAGTTTTCTTAATACATTCACAAACAAAATCTGCTGCAAGGCCTGCTGCTTCGTCTAAAGTTTTTCCTCTCATTAAACTGCCGGCAACAACTGAAGCATAAATGTCGCCGGTTCCATGCATTGCAACATCAATTCTTTCTGTAAAGTAATAGTTGAATTTGTTTCCGTCAAATGTAACGCAGCCAAGCTTAGACTTTTCAAAACTAACACCTGTGATGATTACATTTTTAGCACCCATCTCATGAAGCTTTTTGCACATTCCTTCAATGTAGTCTTTATCGTAACCTTCTGCTTTGTATTCACAGCCGGTAAGTAAAGAAGCTTCTGTAATGTTTGGCATAACAACATCTGCAATAGAACAGAGCTTTGCCATTTCTTTAGGGAAGTCTTCGTCAAAACCTGCATAAAGTTTTCCGCCATCAGCCATTGCAGGGTCAACAATTTTCAGTGCGCCCTTTCTTGCAACTTTATTCATTATGTCCAGAATGTATGGAATTTGTGCCTTGCTTACATAGCCTGTGTAAAATGCATCAAAATCAATTTTTTCTGTGAGCCAGCGTTCCATAATTTTTGGCATTTCCTGAGTTAAATCGCAGAACGTCCAGCCGGTGAATCCTTTTGCTGTATGATTAGAAAGTACTGAACTAGGTAAAATTGCTGTTTCAATTCCGCATGCTGAAATAATAGGAAGTGCTACTGTAAGTGAACATTGACCTACACACGAAATGTCTTGAATTGTTAAAAGTCTTTTATCCATTATCTTCCTCCAGTGTAATTAAATAAACTCTGATTAATAAAAAAAATATACATAAAATCTGATTATATGGATATATCCATTTTATTAAAAAAGGTATAATACCAGATATGATACCGATAAACTTAGAAAACAGAAATAATTTGAACCTTCACGAATACATTTATGAGTCCATTAAAAATCAAATTCAGGAAGGCTTATTAAAGGCAAACGAAAAACTTCCCTCTAAAAGAAATTTGGCTTCTCACCTGGGAGTAAGTGTTATAACAGTTCAAAATGCTTATCTCCAATTAATCGATGAAGGATATATTTATTCCATTGAAAAGAAGGGATTTTTTGTTACCGATATTTCTTCTGAGTTTAAAGAGTACAAGGCGAGTGTTCATAAAACTAAGGCGCAGCCAGTAAATGAAAGCGATATCACTCAGGATTTTTCTAAAGAATTTATTGCTGACTTTACAAGCAACTCAACAAATGTAGAAAAGTTTCCGTTCAGTTTATGGTCTTCTTTAAGCCGCAGAGTTTTAAAGTCCGGTGATGAAAAGCTTCTTTCTTCTGTAAATGTTCAGGGAGTTTTAGAATTAAGATGTGCAATCGCGAATCACTTAAAATCATTTTGCAGTATGAATGTTAATCCTTCGAACATAATAATTGGTGCCGGCACTGAAAATTTGTTTTCGCTTTTAGTTCCTCTTTTAGGGCGAGAAAAAATCTATGCTGTAGAAAACCCGGGATATCATAAAGTTTCAAAAGTAATAAGTGCAAACGGTGCTTCATTCATTCCGGTAAAAATTGACTCTCAGGGAATTGATGTAGAAGCCTTGAAAAAAAACTGTGCGAGTGTAGTTCATATTTCGCCGTCTCATCACTTTCCGACAGGAACCGTTATGACTGTAAAGCGAAGGCTGGAACTTCTTTCCTGGGCGAAAAAAAATAAAGCGTATATTATAGAAGATGAATATGACAGCGAGTTCAGGTTTAACACAAAGCCGCCTCTGCCTCTGTTTGCCCGCGATCCAAACGGGTGTGTAATTTATATAAACACTTTTACAAAAACTCTTTCTCCATCTTTTAGAATCAGCTATATGATTTTGCCGGATAAGCTTATGAGTGATTTTCAGAAAAAACTTGGATTCTATTCGTGCTCAGTTTCTGCGTTTGAACAGTACACATTGTCTCAGTTCATTAATCTGCTTTACTACGAAAAACATATCATCCGCATGAAAAATTATTACAGGAATCTCAGGAATGAATTTATAAGCGCATTGCAGCACAGTAAGCTTTCAGAAATCAGTTTTATTGAAGAAGAAAATTCTGGCCTGCATTTTTTGCTTACGGTAAAGTCAAATGAAAAAGCAAAATCGATTCAAACTAAGCTTCTGGATTCGGGCATAAAAATAGCCTTACTTTCAGATTTTTCTTATAACAGTAAAAATGAAAGAAAAGGCTTTATTACTTTTGTCGTAAATTATTCTTCCTTAAAAAAAGAAAAAATATTTAGTGTCGTAAAAATTTTAGAATCTGTTTTTATACCTCAATAGCAATGCGTGTTCCTGCGTATGCTTTTGCTGCATAAACTGTGTTTGCATTTCTATAAGGATTTTTGAATTCCAGGATTTGCTTTCTTAAAGTATTCATGTGAGATTTTAAGAGAGAGCGGTTTTTTTCGTTTTGAGCGAGAACCTGTTTCTGAAGTTTTGACAAATCATTTTGAATTGCTTCTACTGGAATCATTGATTCTTTTGAATAATAAGCCCTCGAATTGTTGTAGAGCTTCTGCATAGGAACAATTACTTTCTGTAAAGAACCGATTCCTTCTACAATTTGTGCTTCAAGTTCACTGTGTGCCAGCAATGCATTGTCATCCTGTGTCTGAATCTTTCCTTCCTGTAATTCAAGCACATTCAGGTACTGCTGGAATTTTTTCTTTTGTTCTTCAAGAAGTAATTTGAATCGTTTTAGAATAGCAACTCTTTCGTCTATTTCTTTTTGTGTAAGTTCTGCCATAATCTCCTCCCTAAAAAAAATCAACCCGTAATGTTAAATGAAGATGAACTTCCCTGCATTGTTGACTGAGTGTTTGCCGTGCTGTTTGAAGCCTGTACCCAGCTTTCGTGTAATTCTTTAAGCATATCGTGAACGGAAGTCAGAATTTTTTTGTCATGGCTTACTGTTGCTTCCATTAACTGCTTGTTGAAAAAAATGTAAAGTGCCAGAAGATTTTTTGCGATTTCTCCACCTTCATCCATGTTAAGACTCATTTGAAGTTCATTTATAATGTCTAATACTTTTTGTATCTGGTTTCCGTATTCTTCTATTGATGAAGCTTTTATTTTGCCGTTTTCATCAATCAGTTTTATAGCCTTTTCTAAATGCGAAATAGCTCCTTCATAAAGCATTACAATAAGTTTTCCCTGACTCGCAGTTTTTACGCTTGCCTGTTTATATGCTCCATAAGGATTATTCATGTATGCCATATTCACCTCTAAAAATTAGTTACCTAGATTATCGGAAATAAGCATTAAAGAATTTAGAAAATCTGCTGCAGGTTTGTATAAAATATTCTGTCATCCTGAACTCGCAATAACCTGTCATCCTGAACTTGTTTCAGGATCTCTTCATACATATCTTGAAAGAAATTCAGCATGACGGTTATTCATAATTTACTTGAAATAAAATGAAATTAATGTAAAATAAAGGTATAGAGGAGGATGTATGAAAAAGATTAAATGGACCTGGAAGAAAATACTTGTAACAACTGCTACCGTTTTAGGAATTGGAACTTTGGTTTCCTGCTATGGAATGCCAAATA
>JAEELR010000251.1 GCA_016282835.1 Treponema sp.
AACAACATAACTGTTAACAGGCGCAGGACTTGCCACAATATGAAAATATAATGTGTCCGATTTTTTGCTGTAAAACATTGCGGTAAAACTGTAATCCTGTTTTGCACGGTTTTCAAAAAGCACGGAATACTCAGAAGGTTTATTTTTGTTAACGCACACTAACCGCGTTGATTTTTTGCGTTCAGAATAAAGCTCCAGAAAATCAAACTTTTCATCGCCGTTGATTTTTGTTTTCAGCTCATAATCCGGGAAATCTGAATAAACAGATTTTGTCTGCGCAAAAACACCAGTCAGTGAGAAAAAAATAAAAAATAAACAAAAACAACAACTTCTAAAAGTCATAATTAACCTATGAGATTGATCCGACAATCTCTATTCTATTGACTTTTCCAGTCATCAACAAGAATCTCCGGAATATATTTTCCGTCAATCTGCAGGAATAAATCTGACAGATGGAAATCAAGAATACACATTCCATATTTACCGGCAAGCTTTGCCAAATCAGTTAAAGGAGGAAGAACTTCTTCGGCAGTCAATTGATGGCCTAATTTATATGCAAGGCTTTCAGTATTATTTGGATCGGCATTAGCAGTTGGTCCAATTTCACCAATTACAATCGGGATTCCTTTCTCAACAAAATGCTCATTCAAATATTCAAAACAATCTTTAAGCTTTTTATAATCATTATTCTTATCTTTTCCATTTAAATCTTCTGCTTCTCTCCATAAATGATCCCACATTGGATATACGTGAACAGTCAGAATAAGCTTATCTTTTGCAGAATCGTTTGGCATTTTGAAAACATTCTCTTCCAAACTAATATCATCAACACTCCAAGGCTCATCATCAGGCCCACTTGAAAAATTGCAGCAAACATTCGGAATTAAAACAAAACGGTTTGCATTATTTCCACCACTTGCACGGATTGTATCAAGAACAAGCTGATTAAAACGATTATTAAGTTCAGCTTCCTTCTGGCATAAATCACATCCCTCATACACACCCCAATGTGAATCATCAGGATTGAATGGTTCGTTCATTGTTTCAAAAATGAGATGTTCGTCGTAGCTGTCATTAAATGCCGTACAAATCTGTTCCCAAATTGCTTTTAAGAAGCGTTCCGATTCAGCAATATCTTCCTCCGTATCTCTAAGAATATAACCCTGGTGATATTTTATTGTTTCTGCAATTTCCGGTGTATCGTGATGAGAATTGATTATTACATAATATCCAAGCTCATAAGCACAATCTACAGCCTTTTTTACATTTTCCATCCAGTAAGGATCAATTGTGTATTTATCATCAATAATATGATTATACCAGGTTACAGGAATACGGATTGTTTTTGCATTTGATTTTCCAGTTGAATCAGTTCCAAACTTTGAACCCAAATCGTTTATAACATCCTTAGACATCTTGTAACTATTCCAATAGCCAGGCCCATCAAAATCAAGGTATGCATCAGCATCAGAATTGGTACCAGCTTTACCTTTTCCTCCATTATGAGCCTCGTAACAGTTTCCAAGATTAAAACCAACGCCCATATCTTTTACTAAATTGATTGAAGAAATTGAATTGTTAAAGCTGGCAGTTGAACCATTATCAACTATTGCAGCTTTATCATCTTCCTCTACTTCATCAGTAAAATATATTTTTTTAATTGTAACTTCTGCACCGTTTTTAGATGTACACATAATCTCAACCTGCATTTTTTTAGATTCCTGCAAGTTTGCCAATTTCAGATAAACCTTTTGCTTATTTGAAACTAAACCTGTGTTGTCTTCAGGATTAGGCTCTTCATCAGGCTGGACATCTCCTGAATACTTTCTATTTCGATAATAATTGTTGTCTCCGTCATCGTGTCTTGCTATTAATAGGATTCTACCAATAAGGTTTTCATACTCAATGCAGATATATTTTCTTTTATCAACAACTGTATGTTCCAAAAGATTAAGCGGTGAATATTGTGATGTAATGGAAAGATGTTTTGTATTTTTATCAAAAGAACCTTTACCATTTTCAAGCCAATAATTGTCCGTTATGATTTCGTTTACATCCATGTCAGTGTAATATATTTTATTGATTTTAATTTTAACTTTATCACCCCTGCAAAAGAACCTGATACAGTTGATTTTTTTTGAAGCATTTAATTTTGTTTCATTAACCGGTAAAAAACCTTTAGATGCATTGGGACTGCATTCAATTATTTCTTCAGTCTTGTCTTCCGTATCATTATAATAAATATGAAAATTAAACTTATCACCTTCAAGAATTGTATATTCAAGACCAACTGCATTTCCTTTAACATCCAGATTATCTGTATAAAGAGTTGCAGCAGTCCAATCGCCAATTAATTCCAGTATCTTTGACTCTTTATTGTATGAACCTTTTGTTTCATCAAGCCAGAAATCGTTTATTACAATCTCCTTTTCATCAATCTTTTCCTGTTTTTCACCTTTATTATTTCCACCAGAATCAGTTTCACCAGTGCTATTTCCACACCCCATCACACTCACGCATAAAAGAATGCCGAACAAAAATATAAGCCCGGCAAATAATTTTATTGTCAGCTTTTTCATAATCACCTCGCTGTTAAGCTTTTAGTTTTATAATACGCCGCAAGAATACGACATTTTTATTATAAAGCAAGGTTGAAAAATCAGATGGGGGCAAAACTCCTTTTCAAAGTATTTAAAACTTTTCCCCATGTTTATTTTCAGTTTACTTTAATTTCTTATTTTCTTCTTATCAAATACTAGAATTGGAGTAAAAATATGAAAGAGTTTGAAACGCTTTGTAAAGAATTTGAGCAGATGGATGCAGTTTCTTACGCTGCCTATATTACAGAAAAATCCTCACACGTATTACCAGCTTTACAGGCAGCTGCAGAAAACGGAATAGATGGTGCTGCTATTTTCTTTTCCTTCATAATGGGTGCAATTGCTGCAGATGGAAAACTTGCAGAAGAAGAATATGCCATTATATCTCCTTTACTCAGGGCTTTTTTCAACAGAGAAGTTACTTATGAAGAATGTCAGAAAGCCT
>JAEELR010000252.1 GCA_016282835.1 Treponema sp.
ATCAAGCTCCTGTGCTGCAGGTTTTTTAGTTCTACCAGCACAAACTTACACCAATTGTAATGTAATCATTGAATGTGTCTGGCCTTATATTGTCTTTCCAGGTTTTATAATAATTCTGTACATCAGCGGCACTTGCTTCAGATAAAGACTGCCCCGGATATATTTCGTTCTGAACACCATCATTCTTTATATATTCAAAAACATTCTGCACATAAACTTTAATGCTTTCAAAATATTTTGGTCTGAAGGTATATTCAACTTTTAGAGTATCGTTGAAAACATACATCAAAGTATTCTGCTTTAAGAAATCAAATTTTTCAGAAGTGTCAGTCCTGTTCTTCCATTCCCCGTTTTCAGAAGAATATTCAGGATGCTGCTTGTAACTTCCGTCTGTAACATATTCACCGTTCTCTGCTTTCAAATAGCATCCAGCTTCTTCAGTTGTAATTGATTCAGAAATATTTCCATGCCTTACAAAAGAATTGCCGCACGAAATTTTTAAATTTGAAACAGGCTCTAAAGTAACCACAAGATTTATTTTATCACTGTTAGGATATAAAGGAGTTGCAATATTGTATCCATAGTGAGAATAGTTTTGATAGTTAGCACCCCTAATGCCTGAATAAACAGAATTACCCAAAGCGTCTTTATTGTACTGCTGATGACTGTAAATATATGGAGCAATCAAAGTATAGCTTGCTTCTATATTTTTCAGCACAGACCCCAGTTTACCGCCAGGAGTGTACTGGCTTCCAAATAGGAATGCAGTATACAGTCTTGTATCAAAATTAAATTTAACAAGCTCGTTCACATTCAAATCATCTACAAAAACATCAGCCGAAAGTTTAAGTCCTGTAAGCGGATAAAACCTCAAGCCGATTCCCATCTGTAAATTGTCAGCGAAACCAGAAAGACTTTGTGAAACCATAAACGGCGTTGGCAGTAAATAAGCCAAATCAAATCTTCCGCCATAAATCATATTTTCATAGTAAAGCAGACTGAACCACGGCAAAAGCTTTAAGGTTGCAGAATGAAATGCCATATATTTTTCAGGATACAAAATGGTATTAGAATTATTTGTTGCAGTTAAAGCATAAATAGTCTGAGTGTAATTAAACTTAGGCTTGTCTAAAACGAAAGAAATAAATGCCGAGTGAAAAAGATTCTTATCGAGAACAATGCTTTCATAATACATCGGGCTGAAATTACTTTGCGCAAGACCTGCCAGAACAGAAATATCCTTAGTGCCAAACGAGGCTACAGTGTTCATATTTAAATTAGCAGAAAAAGGTCCAAAATGTGCAGGATCAGCTGCCGTTCCGTGAGGCTTATCTGTAAATACAGGGAACGAAAGGTTTGAATTATCCTGGATTGTATCTTTTAACTCGTACGAAATTGCTGCATAAGGGAAAAGAGGAATCTCTCCTTCAACGCCTAAATCAAACAGTTCCTGATGCTCAAAATCCTGCTTAGCATTTAAATTTTCTTCATAAAGACCATAAATATAAAGCTTTTTGCCTGTTAATTTTTTATAAAGCACGGCTGCCTTTTCAGCTTCCACTTCATCATCACATTCCATAACGGTCTTCAGCAAAGACTCTACTAAAAAGTATGAATATGGTTTTTGCTCAGGAAGTTTATCTACAAGTCCCAGATTTTCCCATCTTGAGAAATTCAAATAGTAGTCACTATCCAGATTTAAACTAGTTTGTGAAAATGCAAACCCACACAATGTCAATAAAGCAATTAACAAACCGACTTTTTTCATATCCTCTATTTTAAGTGAATTCATTTTAAAAGACAACATCTAACAGGTAGTTCTTAAACCTTATGCAAAAAATCCCTATTGAGTGAAAAATGCATTTTAAATAAAATTACAGCAGATTCTTACAAAACTCTTTCAGCGGGGAAAAAAATGTTTTCGTATATATGGCCAATAGCATTAGTTGTAATTTCAAACACTGTGTATCAGCTCTGTTCAAAAAGCGTTCCTAAAAATGTCAGCCCTTTTTCTGCACTCACACTCACCTATTTAGTTGCAGCTGTCTGTTCAACAATTATTTATTTTATAACCTCGCACAAACTCAATATGTTTTCTGAATTCCCTAAAATGAACTGGGCGCCTTATGTTTTAGGACTTGTCATTGTGGGTCTTGAAGTTGGTTTCATTTACGCATATAAAGCCGGCTGGCAGGTCAGCACCGCTTCCGTTGTTCAAAGTGCATTTCTGGCAGTCGCTCTTGTTGTAGTTGGTTTTATCGCCTACAGAGAAGCCCTCACCTGGAACAAAATTCTTGGCGTCATAGTCTGCTTAATCGGCCTTGTATTTATAAATATGAAATAACTTTTTTGTGGGGGAAAAGCCTTTCCCTACGGCCGCACTTCGTTGCGTCCTACCCTTTCTCCTAGTGGCTCCGCCCCTAAAACCCCGAAAAAAAAACTGCCCCACACAAAGCAGGACAGTTTCATAAATTTTATGTCTGTGATGGTTGAGCCCAGTCGGGGCAACGCCCTCCACCACGATTTCACAATTAATAATTTATAATGCACAATTAACAATTTATTTGAAAGGTTATCATAAAAGTACAGTCAAAAAATACCCGAAAATAAAATGAGGGTAAATATGAAGTACAGTAAAGAATTCAAGGAGCAGGCAATTAAGCTGTCCGA
>JAEELR010000004.1 GCA_016282835.1 Treponema sp.
ATCCAATACTTGTAACGCTCTCAGGTATTGTAATGCTTTCAAGGCTTGTGCATCCATAGAATGCATCGCCTCCAATACTTGTAACGCTAGCAGGGATTGTAATGCTTTCAAGGCTTGTACAGTCTTCGAATGCATATTCCTGAACAGAAGTAACTGTACCGGGAAGAGAAATTGCATGCAGTGTTTTTACTCCTTTTAACCAGTCTTTCCATTCCGTTATGCCAGTCGTGTCATAAAGGTCAAGAGCAATTTTAACTCTGTCATTTACCTGTAAGGTATTAACGATTGTCCTGAGCATGTCGGCATTAATTTCGCCGTTTAGTTTTAGCGTAGAATCAACTTTCAATCCATAAATTGTTTCTGTAATACCATTTAATGTGGTTCCTTCGGCAAGATTCACAATATTGTCAAAGCCCATAAACATTTTCCCAACGTTGGAAGTATTTTCTGAGCCGCTTTCTCCGCTAATTGACGAAAGAGTCGCTTTTTGATCTGTTTCAATTTTTTCTTTTTTAGGGCAGGATACAAATCCAAAACAGAAAACAAAAAAACTCATAATACTTAAAAAAGATGCAGGAATATTACGCATTTTCATAAACAATACCTCCAGTTTACTTATCATCAAATGCTTTGTTATGTACAAATTATAATATTAAAGATTGGAAAGCAAGTGAAAATCGGCATTTAACTTAAATTATTTTCGGCAACAACTTAAAGCAATCCGCATTTACATTCCGAAAAACCTTATTCTGTCATAAAAAAATATTGTTTGAAGCGTTTTATTGCGTTATACTAAGGCATTAAATTTTATATTGGAGTATTGTGCGAAAATGAAAGAATTGTTATTGGGAAATGCGGCTCTTGCTCGTGGTTTATATGAAGCAGGCTGTGCTGTTGCCTCATCGTATCCGGGAACACCAAGTACAGAGGTTACCGAAGAAGCTGTAAAGTTTAAAGAGATTTACTGTGAATGGGCACCAAATGAAAAGGTTGCATTAGAAACAGCATTCGGGGCAAGCCTTGCAGGTAAAAGAGCTTTTTGTGCTATGAAACATGTAGGCCTTAATGTCGCTGCAGATCCTCTTTTTACAATTTCTTATACAGGCGTAAATGCCGGCCTTATTATAAATGTTGCTGATGATCCTGGAATGCATTCTTCTCAAAATGAACAGGATTCGCGTCATTATGCTCTTGCTTCAAAAATTCCTATGCTTGAACCAAGTGATTCTCAGGAAGCTTTGGATTTTACAAAAGAAGCTTATGAAATCTCAGAAAAATTTGATACTCCGGTTTTTATAAAAATGTGTACCCGTGTAAGTCACTCACAGAGTATTGTAGAAACTTCTGAGCGTGTTGAGCCGCCGTTAAAGCCTTATGAGAAAAATCCTTCTAAATTTGTAATGGCTCCGGCAAATGCTAAAAGAAGGCATCCTGAAGTTGAAGAAAGAACAAGAAAGCTTTCAGAATATGCTGAAAATTCCTTCTTGAATAAAATTGAAATGGGCGGAACAAAAACTGGTATTATTTGTGACAGCACGTGCTATCAATATGCTAAAGAGGTTTTCGGTAACGAAGTTTCAATTCTTAAACTTGGAATGGTATGGCCTTTCCCGGAAAAAATGATTCGTGATTTTGCCAGTAAAGTAGAACGCGTGGTTGTGCTTGAAGAACTGGACCCCTTTATTGAAACTTATGTTAAATCGCTTGGAATTAAAGCTGACGGTAAAAATCTTTTCCCTGTGGTTGATGAATTTTCACAGAGTCTTGTTGCAGAGCGTTTTGGTAAAGAAGCTGCTCCTGCATGTAAAAAAATAGAAGGCCTTCCGGTTCGCCCTCCTGTTATGTGTGCTGGCTGTCCGCACAGGGGCTTGTTTTATACGCTTTCAAAACAAAAATGCACTGTTCTGGGTGATATCGGCTGCTATACACTGGGAGCAATGGCTCCGCTTAATGCAATTGATACTGTTGAATGTATGGGCGCTTCTGTAAGTTCCATCCACGGATTCAATAAGGCTACAGACGGAGAGCTTTCGAATAAAACTGTTGCCGTTATCGGTGACTCAACCTTTATGCATTCAGGAATGACAGGGCTTGCAAATATCGCATATAACCAGAGCAATTCAACTGTAATCATTCTGGATAATTCGATTACCGGTATGACAGGCCATCAGCAGAATCCTACTACAGGCTATAACATAAAAGGTGATCCTGCTGGAAAAATTAATCTTGAAGCTCTTGTTCGTTCAATGGGAATAAATAGAGTAAGGGTTTGTGATCCATATAATTTGAAAGAAACAGAAACTGCCGTAAAAGAAGAACTTGCAGCCGCTGAACCAAGTGTAATTATAAGCCGCAGACCTTGTGCATTATTGAAATATGTAAAACACAATCCTCCTTTGAAAGTAAACACTGAAAAATGTGTAGGCTGTAAATCATGTATGAAAATCGGCTGTCCTGCAATCAGCATGAAGAATAAAAAAGCATTTGTAGATATGACTCAATGTGTTGGTTGTGGTGTTTGTGAACAGCTTTGCGGAGTGCATGCATTTGAAAAGGAGAGTAAATAATGGTAACTAATGTAATGATAGTAGGCGTTGGAGGGCAGGGCTCTCTTTTAGCAAGTAAGCTTTTGGGTCGTGTATTATTAAATAAAAACTATAAAGTAAAGGTAAGCGAAGTTCACGGAATGAGTCAGCGCGGTGGAAGTGTTGTTACTTATGTTCGTTTTGGTGATGAAGTATTTTCTCCTGTAATTGATAAAGGGCAGGCTGATTATATAATTTCGTTTGAAACGCTCGAAGCTGCACGATACATGGAAAATTTAAAACTGGGAGGAACAGTTATTGTTAATGAACAGCAGATTGATCCTATGCCGGTTATTACAGGCGCTGCAGAATATCCTGAAAACCTGATTGGCAAAATGAAAGAATCCGGGGCTAATGTAGATTCACTGGATGCTTTATCTTTAGCATTAAAAGCAGGTTCTTCAAAAGCATCAAATATTGTTTTGATGGGTCGCTTTTCTACATATTACAAGGATATCAGCGAAGAAGACTGGTTAAAAGCTCTTGAACAATGCGTTAAGCCACAGTTTCTGGAGATTAATAAGAAAGCTTTTGCTTTAGGCCGTGGTGAATAAAATGAACCTGCAGAAAATAAAAGATTTTTTTGCAAAAGATTTATATGCAACCTCCACTACAGGAATTGAGATTCTTGAAGCTGCTGACGGTAAAGCTAAGGTTCAGCTTAAACTGGATAGCCGTCATAAAAATGCTTTAGGGTTTACGATGGGTGCGGTTTATTTTACAATGGCCGATTTTTCATTTGCAGTTTCTGTAAATTCGGATTTAAACAGTGAATCATATTATGTTACTTTAAGTTCAAATATAAATATGATGAATACTGCTAAGACAGATTTGATTTTTGCAGAAAGTATTCCCCTTAAAAGAGGAAGACAAACATGTTTTTATCAGATTGATGTGTATGAAATGGTTGGAAATGAAAAGAGAATGCTCTCTGTGGCTCAGATAACAGGTTATAAAGTAAATAAAGCTATTTAATTAATAAGGAGAAATAAAAAAAAATGTATTGGAATCAGACAAAGGAATGTATGGATCGAGAGGAGCTGAAAAAGCTTCAGAGTGAAAGATTTGTAAATATGGTTAAGTATGTTTATCACAATGTGCCATATTACAGAGAAAAAATGCAGAAGGCTGGAGTTGAACCCGGCGATATAAAGGGAATTGAAGATATCGATAAACTTCCGTTTACAACTTACGAGGATTTGAATAAAGCTTATCCATTTGGACTTGCTGCTGTTCCAAAGTCTGAGCTTGTTCGCGTTCATGCTTCCAGTGGAACTACAGGTAAACCAAAAATTGCCGTATACACAAGACGCGATATAGAAACCTGGTCTGAATGTGCTGCACGCTGTCTTACTATGGCTGGTGTTACAAAAGATGATGTAATCCAGGTAGGTTATGGTTATGGCTTGTTTACAGGCGGTCTGGGAGCTCACTACGGGGCAGAATATGTCGGCGCATTAGTTTTGCCAATGTCTACAGGAAATACAAAAAAGCTTATTGATATGATGGTAGACTGTGAAGCAACATCAATTGCATGTACTCCTTCATATTTACTTCATGTTGCAGAAGATTTGGAGAAAGAAGGTTTAATTGGAAAGATTAAGTTGAAGACTGCTATTTGTGGTGCTGAGCCCTGGACAAATGAAATGAGGGCTTCTATTGAAAAGAAACTTGGTATAAAAGCATACGATATTTATGGTTTGACAGAAATTTTGGGCCCGGGAGTTGCTGCAGACTGTGATGCACATGCAGGACTTCATATTTGGGAAGATCATTTTTATCCTGAAATTCTTGATCCGGCAACTTTAAAGGCTGTTCCTGAAGGAGAATGTGGTGAACTTGTTATAACTACATTGACAAAAGAAGGTATGCCAATGATCCGATACCGCACAAAGGACTTAACAAGCATTGAAACAAGTAAATGTTCTTGCGGTAGAACAATGGCAAGAATCCAGAGATTTAAAGGCCGCACTGATGATATGCTTATTATTAAGGGCGTTAATGTTTTCCCTTCTCAGGTTGAAGCTGCTTTATTAACAATTGACGGTACAACTCCTCACTATATGATTGTTGTTGATAGAGTTAACAATAGCGATACCTTTGAAGTACAGGTTGAAGTAGAAGAGAAGTTCTTTAGCGATGAAGTTTCTAAACTTGAAAACCTTTCTAAGCAGATTCATGACAAACTTCGCGAGGCTTTAGGTCTTAATGCAAAGGTTAGTTTGGTTCAGCCAAATGCTCTTGTTCATTCTGATGGAAAAACAAAGCACGTAATTGATAATAGAAAACTTTATGTTTGATTGTAGAGGAGGTTTTTATGTTTATAAAGCAATTGTCAATTTTTCTGGAAAATAAAGGTGGTTCTTTAGGTGAAGTGCTCCAAATTATTAGTGGTGAAAAAATAAATATTCTGTCAGCAAGCCTTGCAGATACAAATGATTTTGGTGTACTGCGACTTTTAACAAGTGATACAGAAAAAGCTTATACAGTTTTAAAAGAGCGTGGTATTACATCAAAAATAAATGAAGTTGTAGGAGTTTGCGTTCCAAATCAAACTGGTGGCTTTTCTAAAGTTGTACAGGTAATTCTGGACGGCGGAATAAATATCAGTTATATTTACGGGCTTTCTGTAAATAATGATGGTGCAAATATTGTAATGAAAACAGAAGACCAGGAAAAAACCGTAAAGCTTCTGGAAGCTGCAGGCGTTAAGCTTTTGAGCGAAAAAGATTTATAGTTTTTACAGCTTACTATGTATGGCGGCCTATTTAATATATAGGTCGCTTTTTTTTTATTACCAGATATTAATTATTTATTTGTGAGGATAAAAAAAATCCCACCTGTATAAACAAGTAGGATTAGTAAGCGGTAGAAGGGAGTCGAACCCTCGTCTTCAGCTTGGAGGGCTGAGGTAATTAGCCGTTATACCACTACCGCAAGATGTGACTACTATATACTTTATAAAAAAAAATGTCAATGGGGTTTATATTAATCTAAATGACTTTTTTTCGGGATGTCGAAAGGCAACAAACGCATTTCTTTTTGACATCCCTGAAATGAATCTATTTTCTTAAGTTAGGCCATGGCAGTGAATCTTTAGGAGTATCTTTCATTAGGGATCTGAAGTTTTCTTTTAGAATAAAACCTTTAGAACCATCATTAAATGCAACCTGTAAATATTTTGGATCTTTAGAATCAATTATAACTACAGGAGTATTTTCCGGTACAGTTTTAATCCTATTAGCTTTAGGAGCTGGTCCTTCCAAAACAGCAGTTTCATTCTTGTTTGTATAGCCCATATTCAGTAAATGATTTGTAATTCCATAAATTCTGACATCAGAGTCTTCTTCAATTCTAACATACTCTTTCTTATGATATCGATCTTCTTCTATATAAGCTTTTAGAGGTGCTGTAAGGTATATTTCGTTGTATGCTCCAAGACATGTATTGGTAAAGATTTTTGGATATACCTTTGATTCAAATTCAAAATCGAGTTTTAAAACTGTGTTTCCCTCTTTGTCTTTTATGAAAAAATATTGAATTGGTACTATATCAATAAAATTAATATAAAAACCATCCATGACTTCTCCAAAACTGTATTCGAATTGAGGATGGTCTTCTATATTGGAGTAGAGGCGGGTATAGGTTTCAAATGGATATAAATCTATTACATCAGGACCATCATGCATTGTAATTTCTGGATTTTCTTCAAGATAATTTTTTAGTTCTTCACCATGAAGTTCTTTGTATGAATTATTTTCAAAAATTAGAGCCATTTCTGTGTCGTTTGTATAATCAAGCAATAAGTACCCGTTTTTTATATCCTTAAAATGATACTTTATTCCATATCCTTCGTTTCGATATATGTGTCCATTATAAGGTATTATTCTGTAGTTCCATAAACCATTTGTTGCTCTATATACTACATTACCTTCTGAATAATATACATAATCACCTTCGGTAAATGTCGTTGTAAGTTCTCCATTTTTTGAAATTGTTAGGACAAATGTTCCATCATACGATCCAAGATTTTCTTTGAAAAAATATAATTTTCCGTCACAAGAAATTA
>JAEELR010000253.1 GCA_016282835.1 Treponema sp.
CAAAAAGCCTGATACCGCTTGCATAACCGTTTACAGCTATATTCACAGTTTCTGTTTCTCCGGCCATCATGTTGTAAGTATCTTTTGGTATCCGCACTGTAAAGCTATAGTCATAAACCTTCTTTGTTACTGCTTCTGATCTTCCGTTTTCATTTTCTACATATATTGTTGCAGAATTTCCTTTTATGTCCGAAGGAATTACAAAATCAATTTTTGATTCTGAATATGCATCTGCTGATACTTCTTCTTCGTTTACGTACAGTTTTCCTTCTTTGCCAAATCCATAACCGATTACAGATACCTTACATCCTTTATTCAGTTTAGATGGATTAAATGCTGTTATTACCGGAATTACTTTTTCTTCCGTAACATGCAGCATAAGTTCAAATGTCTTTTCAGAAGATGTACTTATTACGATTTTATAATCGCCCGAAGTAGCATTCTGTGTATTTACTTCTATGCATCCAGTTTCATTCATTCCCACAACAGGAAGCTGAACATCAAGAGCATAATCACATTTGTCTACAAAGAAATATGCATTTTCTGCATATCCGTCAAATGGAACAGCACTCAGCTCAAACAGTCCTCTGTCGCCTTTGCTTACCCATACTTCGTTTGTATACAAAATTACATCATATGAAGGAATTACAACGCCAACTTCAAATTCTGCTGTTTCACCTTTAGTATTTCTTGCAGTAAGTACATGCGTTCCTCTTTTCTTTAATGCAGGAATCTTAACAGTTTTACAGAAGAGACTTTCGCTTTCATTTGATAAAGTTACGACTTCGGTATCATCAATGTAATATCTTACACCAGGAACAAATCCTTCACCATAAATCGTTACCTCATTTTCTTTTGAACCGTCTAAAGTTGCCGGATATACTCCCGTTATAAGAGGAACTGGATTTTCTACCGTAACTTTTAATGTAAAACTATCTTTGTTTGAAGGATTATTATCATTTGCAGCTTCACACTCTATTATATACTCTCCTTCTGCACAATTATCAGATGGAGTAACATATAATTGCAGAGTGTTTCCATTTTCTGAAACTTTTACGTTGGATTCAAAAGAAACACTGATATCTTCATTTTCAGAAGAATATGATTTTTTATCTCCTTTTGCAAAAAGATCTATAATTTCTTCATCAGACATTTCTTCATATTTTTTCTTTCCAGAATCAACTTTTTTAAGCTGTACGTATGAAAGCTCATCCTTCCAGTTGTTATATGAAACATCTACTGCACACACAACAGTTTCACCATTCTTAGCTGTTATTTCGACAGACTTATTTTTTACCTGAACTTTATTATGCTCAGATTTTTCTTCGCCTATAATTAAATCTGCGCCCTGTGTGTAATCACTTTCATTTCCATAAACATCATATGCACAAACGCTATATGAAAGTTTTGTATTTGCCTGATAATTTGAAATGTAAAGCTCTGTAATGTTTCCAATATCATCAACAGTTTCTTTTCCATCTTTTACAGTCTTGAGTTTATACCCCGCTGTTCTGCTGCCATTTGTATTCTGCCACAAAAGTTTTACTTTATTGTTTGCACTTTCAGTAACATAAACATTTTCAGGACTCTTAAGTTTTAACGCACTTCTATTTACATTATACTTTCCGCCGGCAATTCCAGCAGGTGAATACATATCATCTTTTGTTAGAACTCTTGCAGAAATTATATATTCTCCATCTGCTATATTCTCTGTAGATAAACTGCCTGCAAAGCGACCTTCAGAATCAGTTTTTAAACAGCCAAGTTCTATAACAGGAGCATATTCATCTCCACTGGCAAAAATATAAACTTCTTTATTTTTTTCTGATGTATGTCCGCTTACATATATAGAATCTGTAACATTAAGAACTCCGCTTGAAGGCTCTTCAATAATTACCTCTGCGAGTTTTTCAACTCCAAATGCTGCAAGTTCATAAGTTCCTTCTTCCATATTGTCTACACTGATTGTCCATTCTCCTCCTTCCGGAGTATCAATATTTATAAGAAGAGCATTTTCTATATACTGCGTGTTTACTCCAGGGTCTCCAGCTTTATACTGTTTTCCAGATGGAGAGTACACTGTAAACTCTGGATCTCCGTCAAGATAACCTATCATAAATGTTGTTTTTGCCGGAGCTTCTTCCTGAGGTTCTGAAATTGAATCTGTCATCGGCTCCAGTTTCTTTACAGATTTCATAATACTTCTTATAGGTTTATATTCAGTCTGTAAATCATCTCTAGTTCTGCCGCCAGGAATTACAACTTTATAAATAGTTCCTTTTGGTTCTGCAGAAGAAGTATAATTATTGTTTTTGTTTACGTTCACAACTTTTACAGTTGAAGCACGTACAGTTTTAGACATAGTTTTAAAGTTGATTCCTTCAGGACGACAGATATCATATTTTGAAACTTTCAAATCTAATCCGCCGCTTCCTACGAATGCTCCTATTCTTCCCCAACTGAATCCACAGAAATCAATGTCTATATATCCTAAGAATCCGCGCTTTCCGTTTGTAAAGTCACCGAACATCACTCCAAAGCCGCCGAGCCATATACTGCTTGGTGGAACAGAAACAAAATATCCGTCATATATTTCGCCTTTTGGAAGTCCAAACCTTGCTTCCCCGGCTCCTGAGAATTTCAGCTTTCCGTTCTGATCAAAAATATAAAGTTCAATAGTGCCACGAACAAACTTAATGTCAACTCTCAGTCCTGTTGCAAAACAGTTGTTTGTAACAATTGCTGCAGCTTCTGCCGTTATATTCAATGTACCTGAAAGTATCGTGGCTTTTCCTTCAAATACCCAGGTAATCTTTTCAATATCTATCCATGTGTCAGCCGTTATTCTTGCGAGCTTTCCTCCGCCACCATCTTTTACTGTAAGTCCAAGCTGAACTCTAGGGCCTTCCTTTCCAAAGAGATCCCGATACTTTTCTGGAACTTCATCAGGATATCCGTATCCTAAGCCTCCTCTGATTCCGCTTAAATAAAGTCCTGTTGCCCCAAGAGGAATTCCCGTTGCAGCTTCAAAACTAAAATATGCATGTTTCAAACCGATAGGATAAACTCTAGAAACCTCTGTAAAACACAAGGCTGCTTCTATTTCCCCAACGTTAGGAAGAATAATTCCTCCATGTCCAGAAATAAAATATGTTCCATCCTGCATTCTAAATTCAGCACCAATATTTTTGAAGCCGAATTCTCCCATCTTAAAGTCAGGCAAAGTAAAACCGGCTCCGCCTAAACTCAATCCTCTGTTTGCTGAAATTACAATATCGTATATTGAAACATTTGCTCCTGCAGCATTAAAGAATTCTGGCAGTTCAAGATATGCTTTGGAGAATCCTATTCTGCATTCTTTAAAATTAATAGTCGGCTGCTCAAGAACTAATGTAAAGCCTGCAATCTGAGTTTTTATTGATGGAACCTCAAACTCTCCGTTAAAGTATCCGGTTTCAGGATTAAAGGTTGCGTTCTTTAACGCTAAAGAAGAGCCGCCCATTGAACCAAAGTTTCCAGGAAGTGTGAGTCTACATTCTTCCAGTTTAACCATAAAATTACTGTTTTCAGAGTCAAACTGTCCTATCCTCAATCCCTTAACAGTTCCATCAAATTCAGCTATTTTTACATTTAAGTTTTCCAGTCCTCCGTTAAATGCTCGAATTTTTCCATCCCAAGACATATCAATAGTGGCACCAAATTCCACATTTTTAAAATTTACCGCTTCAAAATCAAGGCCCGCTGATGCAGAAACAATAAACCCGTCATTTTTAAATGACAGATGATCTACTTTTACTTTTACACCTCCAAGAACCTTAAATGAAATACCGCTATTAAATCCTGCATCAAATGCTATAAGACCAGTTTTTGTAGATACCTGAAATTCTTTTATTGCAAAAGAGTTTCTCTTTAATCCGGCTGGTACACCACATGTTTCTGAAAATTTAAGTATACCACCAACATTAATAAGGAATTCATCTTTTTCTAAACCTTTACTTAAAGTTACTTTTCCTCCAGATAATTGAAGATATCCAAACAGGAGTGCATTAATATTTACTGCTTCAATCTTAAGGTCATCAATTTCACCTTTTTGATTGATTACAAATTTTCTGATTGCAATTTCTCTTCCCTTAAGTCCTTC
>JAEELR010000254.1 GCA_016282835.1 Treponema sp.
AAGAATAAAATAGAACAGATAAGCACCAACGGATACTGCTACAAACCAAAGCTATTCATATACAACAACTGCATAAATTTATTGTGGTTCACATTCCTTGGTCAAAACAGAAAAATCTTTTTAACAACAAAAGAAGGTGCCTGGTGGAATGATACAGAAACGATTTCTACAGAAGGCTCTTCACTTCCCTGCTACATGATATGCAATAACAAGCTTTCATTTGCCTGGGAGCAATACAACAGTAAAAACAAGAAAACACAGATTGCGCTTTTAAACTCAGACAATTCAACAAAAGTGCCAAAAGTTTCCGGCGTTTCATTTAAAAACGGGGAGCGAAAAGCAGAAAAAAAAGTACAGGTAAGAGTAAATGTTTTAGACGATTCATCAGGCGTAAAAGGCTATTCCTGGATTTGGACACAGGATGCCGGCAAAATGCCTGAAAAACAGATAAAGAATTTAAGCGATGAAAAAACTGTTTCAGTAGAAGCAGCTAAAGACGGAATCTGGTACTTTAAGGCAATTCAAAATGACTATGCGGGAAACTGGTCAAACGCAGCTGAAATTACCTACAACCTCGATACAACGCCTCCAGAAAAAGTACATTTCCTGGATTACGATATTGATGATTACGAACTGCCTTATTCAAATTCAATAAAGCTTTCCTGGGTTCCAGACTCAGTTGACAGAGATATAGCCGGTTACACATATTCATTAGTATACATAGATTCAATCCCTTATAAACTTGCAACAAATGCACGCCATCCAACACGGTTAAATGAAGACCAGATTTATGATACTGTTGAAAAGCTTATAAATGATAATGAAGCTGCCCTGGACAGGGACTTTACAGTTCCAAAACAAATTTTAACTAAAGCCGGATATTTAAAACTTAACAACATTAGAAACGGCTTATATATGCTTAACGTTGCAGCAATAGATCTTGTTGGAAACATAGGTGAAATTGCTTCAAAAGAAATCGTATTCAACAAATATATTCCTGTAACTTATATAAACAAAATCGAAACGGAAGAAAACAGTTTTGGCGATATTTCACTTTCAATTATTGGCGGCGGTTTCACTTATGACGGAAGGGTTAAGGAAATCTACATCGACAAAGACGGTGAAGTTCCTTATGACTATACATTAAAGCTTACAAGCGATGATTACAAAATAACTTCAGATTACATTATTGAAGATATTACCCTGACGAGAATTAAAACCGGCGAATATAAAATTGGACTTTTACACACAGACAGAGGACTCTTCTTCACAAAGAACACCATGCTTTCTGCAGTTGAAAAAGGAACCGTAAAAAATAAATCAAGAAGAGCTATTGAATTCATCTGGGATTCAATTTCAAAAACAATCAATGTTAAAAACAGCATAGCAATCTATGTACTGATAATTTTAATAATCCTTGCATTAATAGGAATTTTAGTTTCAATAAAATCGCTATTTGACACTGGAAAAGATACAATCACAGCAAGAAAAGAAGTTGCTGCTCTTATAGAAGGAGAAATTATGCCTGAAGAAAAAAAGAAAAAATCTCAGATTTATAAAAAAGTTGGAATGGGCTTAAAGACAAAACTTATTTTATTCTCAACAGCCTTAATCAGTTCAGTTGTAATTTTAATCTTCGTTGCATTCGGCTTTTATACAATCAGGAACCAGAAAATAACCCTTGCTTCATCACTTGAAAACCAGACAAAAGTAATGCTTGAATCCATTGCATCCGGTTCAAAAATATATTTACCGCAGACATCAAGCGATGACAATCTTTCTTTAACTGATATCACAAATCAAATTTCTGCCTTACAGGAAAGTAAATATGCAACAATTATCGGTTACCCTGAAGAAAATGACAGTACCCTTCTCGATTCAGTCTGGGCAACAAGCGATAAAGACATACTGGAAAAAATTGACACAGAAACACTCATCCCGGGCCACTCGAGACTTTCAATTCCGGAACTGGAACAAATTCACGAAAATATAAAAGACATCAACACAGAAGCTAAAGAAGCAGCAGAAGAGCTTTCTATAAACATTATGGAACTTACAAAAGAAGCTTTAAGTTTAGTTGATAAGACTGATGCTGAAAGTATAAGAAGACGACTTGAAATCCAGAACATAAGAAACCAGCTTACACTTAAACTTGATGCAAGTCTTGATAAAATCTCAAAAGAAAACACAAGCTCAATTCCATTCTATGACAGCCAGAATCTTGATAACGAAAATACAAAATACATTTTCTACAGGCCAATAATTTACAGACACGGAAATGAAGATTCTTATCTGCACGGAATAATTCTTGTAGAACTTTCTACAGAAGACATTTTGGCCCAGATTACAAATGCAAGGGACACAATCTTAAAGAGCGGAATTTCTGTTATGGTTGCAGTCCTTTTGATTTCATTCCTGCTGACATTGATTATTTCTTCAATTATTGTAAAACCAATCAATAAGCTTGCAGAACACGTTGCAATGATTCGCGATACTGATGATAAAGAAAATCTTGCAGGCAAAAATATAGTCATAAAAACAAAAGATGAAATCGGGCTTTTAGGCGACACAATAAACGAAATGACACATGGTCTTGTTGAAAGTGCAATTCAGTCTAAAAACTTAGTCATTGGTAAAGAAGTTCAGACAAAATTTATTCCGCTTCAAACTGATGAAAAAGGAAACACACTTACAACAGGCTCTCTAATAGTAAAAGGAGCTGAGTTCTTCAGTTATTATGCGGGTGCAGATGATCTTTCAGGCGATTACTTCGATTACAAGCAGCTTGATAGAAATCACTTTGCAATTATTAAATGCGATGTTTCAGGTCACGGAGTTCCGGCCGCTTTAATCATGGTCGAAGTTGCAACCCTGTTCCTTAACTATTTCAAAAACTGGGATATGAAAAATCAGAAACAGGGAACAAATTTAGCTCCTGTTGTAGGCCAGATAAATGATTTACTTGAAAACCGCGGCTTTAAGGGAAGATTTGCAGCCTTTACACTTTGTATTTTCAACAGTGAAAACGGAGAATGCTGGTTCTGTAACGCAGGTGATAATCAGGTTCAAATATTTGACAGCCAGCTTCAAAAGAAAAAGACAGTAACCTTACAGGAAACGCCTGCAGCCGGAATGTTCAGTACAGATTTGATTGAAATGAAAGGTGGTTACAAAGTTTCCCGCCTGAAGCTGAAAAAAGATGATGTCCTCTTCCTTTACACTGACGGTATTGAAGAAGCAAAACGAAATTTCCGAGACGCAAACTATAACTTAATCAATTGTGCTGTAGAAGGATTAAAAGACGGAGATGAACACGAAACTCACCAGGTGGGCGAAAACAATGAAGAAATGGGAAGCGGTCGTGTTACAAAAATAATTGAAGCTGTATACAAACGACAAATTTATTCCCTCACAAAATATCATAATCCTGAACAAATTGATCATCTGGATTTCGACTTTACAAGTTGTGAAGGAACTGCAGAAGAAGCTGTTATGGCCTTAGTTGCTGTAGAAAAAATATTCAGAATGTATAAGCCTAAAGAAATGAAAATTACAGATAAAGTAAAAGTCGATAAAAAAATTGATGTATTCCTGAGAAAGCACTTTGCCCAGTATTCTACATATTGCCGCGACAAAGATGAAATTGAAACAGACGCAACACACTATTATTACAAAGGCGTCTTAGAAGATGCTCAGTATGATGATTTGACTTTGATTGCTGTAAAAAAGCTATAACTATTCAAACAGCAGCTTTTGATTTTTTTCGAAACTCTCAGACTTTAAGCCTAAATGTTCATAGGCTTTACTTGTAACAATTCTTCCTCTTGGAGTTCTCTGCAATAAGCCGCATTGAATTAAATACGGCTCATAATAATCTTCAAGGGTATCAATACTTTCTCCAATAGAAATAGCAAGAGTTTCAGCACCTACAGGCCCTCCGCCAAAATTTTCTATAATCGACAAAAGTATTTCCCTGTCATATTTTTCAAGCCCTAAAGAATCAATCTCAAGCTTAGCAAGACCTTTTTCAACAATTTCTTTGGTAATAACATTTCTTCCGCTCACCTGTGCAAAATCCCTCATTCGGCGTAAAACTCTGTTTACAACTCTTGGAGTTCCTCTTGAACACTGGGCAATTAAAAGAGCTGCATCATCATCAATTTGAATTTTTAAGATTCCGGCTGAGCGTTTTACAATCTGAGCAAGTTCTTCCCGTGAATAAAACTCAAAGCGAGGAATAATACCAAATCGGCTTCGCAAAGGACTTGAAACACTACCAGCTTTTGTAGTCGCTCCAACCAAAGTAAATGGCGGAATCGGAATGCGGACAGTTCTTGCTGCAGCCCCCTGCCCGATTACCCAGTCCAGTTCAAAATCTTCCATTGCAATATAAAGCATTTCTTCTATGGCTGGTTTTAATCTGTGAATTTCATCTATAAAAAAAACAGTTCTTTCGCTAATCGTAGAAAGAATTCCTGCTAAATCTTTCGGCTTGTCTAAAGCAGGAGCACTCGTTACCTTAAAATCAACACCAAGTTCATGAGCAGTAATTTGTGCAAGGGTTGTTTTTCCAAGACCTGGAGGTCCTATTAAAAGAAGATGGTCTAAACTTTCCTGTCTTTGTCTTGCAGCTTCTATAAAGGTCGAAAGATTATTTTTAATGGCTGTCTGTCCCAAAAAATCTTTTAAATACTGAGGTCTTAAACTTGAATCGTTTTCATCAGAAACTAAAGCAACATCAGCCCTGACAATTGCAGAAAAATCTTTATTTAAATCATCATCTTTCATTTATTACATTTTAACAAAAAATAAAATTCCATACAAGAAATTAATAAACAGCTGCATTCCTGTGCCCTAAAAAAAGGACACAGAAATCGCTTAACCACCGAAGCTTTTAGTTTTCAGTGTAGATAAAAAATCTGTACAAAGGTTTTTCATAGGAAAGGTCATCATCCTGAGAAAGAGGAGAATCAAGCATTTCCTGTGAGACAGGTTTTTCTGCGTAGAATAAATCTGTGGGAGGAACACAATATGAAGCAAGATCCTTTAATTTTAAAGGTCTGTAGGAAGTAATACTGTAAGGTCCGAAGAAATTCTGATCCGGTTTATATACAGGTTTTCCTTCTTCTGTAAGAGCATATGGATTTGTATAATACCATTTGTAAATGTAGAGACCAGAATCTATAAAGCTCTTTTTAAAGGCGTAAATAATATTCTTTCCCCAGGTTTCATCGCCAGGTTTAAGTTCCGTGGCACCTTCCAGAGTTTCGGTTTCCGAAAGATAAACTTTATCGACTTCAAAATTAAGTGTTATGCCGGCATAATTATTCGGGTTATCATAATCATTTAACCATAAGGAGGTTTCCTCATTTATGATAGTATCGTATTCTTCCTGTGTAAGTTTTTTATGCAGGAAGTTATCGAATTCCATGGAATTGATATAAGGAGTCTGCTCAGAATCAACCCAGCGCTTAACAGGATTTATCTTGTCTACCGGAATTGTTGTATCATCGAAAACTTCCACATAAATTGTAAAATTATAATCGAGGTCTTCCTCTGGAATTTCGTATCCGTCCGAAAGCTCATGGAACACATAATTTTTGTCCATATAACCTACATAATTTCTTGTAATTTCTAGGGTAAGGCCGTATTCTTTGACAGACTGTCTGAAGAAATCCAGATCTTTTTCTGTAATGATATTTGAGTCAAGAGAAAGATTTCTTTTTATTGCAGTATAATTTCGATATCCTTCTTGATCTTCGGCTCCACAGATTCCAAGATTGTAATAAAGACTGCCTTTCTGAATAAGTACTGTTGACGAAGATTTTATTTTATCGCTTTCAGAAAGAGGCGTTCCCCATTTAGATTTTTCTTTATCATAAAGCATTACCTTAAATTCACTAAAGTTAGAGCCCGGTGCATAATAGTTTAAAAGCACATCTTTTGTTTTATCTGATTTATCGTTAGGCGGATAATTATAGCAGGATGAAAAAGGAATTTGTGTAATGGAATTCTTGTACAGGACATTGATAAAATATGTTCCTGCTTCTTCCCAGCTCTGATTTAAAACAATCATTATGATTTTTCCCTGAATTTCATCTCCTTCCTTCCATTCACTTCCGATTTGAAACTCATTCAGAGGATCAATGTCTCTGCTGCAGGTATAAACCTTAAAAATTGAAGTTTTTGGATTTGTCAGAACTTTTTTAATATCATTTAAACCAGATTTCTTTGGAAAGATGTTTGTTATATAATTTCCAAAGGGATAAGTTTTATTTTTGTCGGCAACTACACAAATTGTATTTAAGTCAGAAAGTTTTTCATTGACTTTAGTGTAGATTATATACTTGGGTAAATTGTTTGACTCATAAACCGGAGTTAACTCGCCGTGGGTAAGGAGATTAGTAAAGCTGCTGTCGGTGTAAAAGCCTTTAATTCCATCGGCTTTTGTAAGACCAAAAGAATCTAAATACGCGTTTAATTTTACGATTGTATCTTCTGTAATGACAGGTCCTTCCTGATTCTTATAGGGAAAACAATTACAGATTAAGTTTCCTGAGCTGTTATCCTGCCAGTAAATATACAAATCAATATAAACAGGCTGATTTTCCGGCTCTTCTGTTTCGGTCTTGCAGCCAGCCATAAACATCACTGTCATAAACAAAGCAGGAAGCATAAAAATTTTTAACAGGTTTTTCATTTATTCCTCCAAATATAGCTTTCAAAAGTTTATAATATTATGAATTTTACACCCTTTTTTCTTTTATGTCAGTAAAAAAGCTTTTTCGAAAAAATGAGTTGTAAAATATAAAATTTTTATGGATAATTAAATATTAAGTATCTGAAGATATAAATTTCTTAATAGATAAAAATCTTTGGATAAAAAATCTTTATTACATTGAGGGGAATTAAAATGAAAAAAAACTTAGGAGCAAAAACTGCCTTATATCCAATGCCTGTTTTAATTATTGCAACCTATGACAAAGATGGAATTCCAGATGCAATGAATGCTGCCTGGGGAGGAATCAGCGATACAAATGAAATTGGAATCTGTTTAAGCAAAGAACACAAAACAGTCGCAAATATTTTAGAAAAAAAAGCCTTTACAGTAAGCGTTGCAGATGTTGAAAATTTAATTGCCTGCGATTATGTTGGAATTGTCAGCGCAAATGATGTAAACGATAAAATAGAAAGAAGCGGTTTTCACTGCACAAAATCAGAATTTGTAGACGCACCTTTAATTGATGAACTTAAGTTTACGCTCGAGTGTGAATTAATCTCATACGATGAAAAAACATCTCATCTACATGGAAAAATTATTAACCTCTGTGTAGATACAGCAATCCTTGATGAAAATGATAATGTTGATTTACAAAAATTTAAGCCTATAACTTACGATCCAATAAATCACAATTACATTGAATTAGGCCCTGTAGCGGGAAAAGCGTTTGCGTCAGGACTGGTTCTAAAAAACAAGAACTAAGCCAGAGAAACAATAACTTTTCTAAAAATAATATCTTCCTTTTCCTTCTGCGATTTAGAGGTAAAGGAAGACTGCTCATTTAATTCAGCTTCAATTTCATTTATTTTTTCTTCAACAGTTTTCTTATCATAGCCCATTTCTGTTAACGATTTAATTAAATCCCCATAAACAGATTTCTTTGGAACAGTTATAGTTTTTGTATCATCAGAGAAACTAAGCTTTCCCTTTAACGCTAAAAGCATCTTTGCAGCAGTTTTTTTACCAATGCCAGGAATCTTTTCTAAAGCTGCAAGCTCTTCATTTTCCAGAACATTAATCAACTGAGAAGAAGAAACATTGCTCATTATTTTAACAGCACCTTTCGCACCAATACCGTCAACTTTTATTAAATCAAAAAACAGCGCTCTTTCTGTTTCACTAGAAAATCCGAATAAAGTCATAGAAACATCAGTATGCAAAAGATATGTATAAAGCTTAACAGAGGAACCGACAGGCGGAAGCTTTTCAATATTACTGTCTGGAACACATATATCCCATTCAACTCCATTTGTATCAACAAAAACCTGTTTTTCATTTTTTCCAGTTAAAATACCAGTAATAGAATTAAACATAAGTTTCTCCAAATTATAATTTTATTGCAATTGAATTTACATGTGTAATTGCACCGGCCAGTGCATCAGATGCATGATCAGGCTTTATCTCAGATTTTACACCAAGCAATAGTTTTACATAATACTCAACAAGCTCTTTATCTGCTGCAGCAGTTCCTGTAACAGACTGTTTTATTTGATTAGGTGTGTATTCTCCAAGTTTTATGCAATGCTGGGCAAAACATAAGGTTGCAACACCCCTGGCTTCTGCAACACTCATTGCACTTGTAACATTCCGGGCAAAATACAAAGTTTCCATTCCAGCTTCGTCAGGTTTAAACTCATCAATTATTTTACTCAGGCAATTATAAATCTTTAAGAGCCTCACAGAATGTTCCTCGCTATTTGAAGTTGTAATGACTCCATAGGAAACAAGAGTGAATTTACTGTTGCTGTATTCAATTACGCCCCAACCTGTATTTGCAAGGCCAGGATCAACACCTAAAACTCTAATACTTTTCTGCATACAAAAAATCTAAAAAAAAAGACGCTTCAAAAATCTGGAGCGCCTTTATAAAATCACTAAAAAATATAATTAGTCTTCTGGATTGAAATCATCAGGATATTCAACAGTAGACCAAACGTTCTGCACATCATCATCTTCTTCAAGACGATCCAAAAGCTTTTTAACTTTTGCTGCAGTTTCTGCATCTACCTGTGTATACATCTGAGGAACCATTGAAACTTCAGCAGAAAGTGCTTCCCATCCCTTTGGCTCTAAAGCTTCAACAACCTGTGTAAATGAGTTTGGATCTGTTGTTACAGTAATAATACCATCTTCATTAACAATGTCTTCTGCACCGGCATCCAATGCTGCTTCCATAACTTCATCTTCAGAAACTTTTTCAGCATCGTATTCAATAACACCCTTGCGATCAAACATTCTACTTACAGAACCTGATGAACCTAAATTACCGCCGTTCTTTGTAAATACATTACGAACATTTGCAGCTGCACGATTATGATTATCTGTAAGAACTTCAACTAAAACAGCAACGCCACCCTGTGCATATCCTTCATAAACAAGTTCTTCGAATGTTCCACCACCAAGTTCACCAGTACCCTTTTTGATTGCTCTTTCAATATTATCTTTTGGCATTGAAGCAGCACGAGCTTTTACAATTGCTGCACGAAGTCTTGGATTTGAGTTTGGATCACCACCACCCATACTTGCGGCAATGGAAATTTCCTTAATTAATTTTGTGAAAAGGGCACCTCTTTTAGCGTCTGCTGCACCTTTTGCATGTTTAATTGTCGACCATTTATTATGTCCTGACATCGGAACACTCCTATACTAAATACATAAAATTTGTAAAGAATTCTATCAAATTAGTCATTCTAAGTCAATAAGATATATTACATATGATAAATTATATACAGATTATAAGCTAATTAATTTGAAAGTTATTTTCTGGTATAGAATAAAAAAGCCCCGCCTGTTAACGGAGCTCTATGATTTTACCCGCAGTTTTAGCTGTCGGGTATAAATTGATTTCTCCTGCAACTATGATGTCAGGAGATTAAACGCTTTTGACGGCACATCGACAGATGTGTCCGTCAGAAAGCATATTAGAAAGAGCCAGCAACTGCTACTGCGCAAGCTACTGTACAGGTCGCAACCTTCGGTTGCTTCCCGAGTTTCTCCTTGCTCGCCAAAGGGCTCACATTTTTTGCTGTGCAAAAAAGCGGACAAACTCGCACGGCTGCCCCGAAGTCAGTTCTTCATCAGAAATTGATTCTAGAAAGAACCTGCAACAGCTACAGCACATGCTACGGTGCAGCCTACCATTGGGTTATTACCCATTCCCATGAAGCCCATCATTTCAACGTGTGCCGGAACTGAAGAAGAACCTGCAAACTGAGCGTCTGAGTGCATGCGGCCGAGAGTATCTGTGAAGCCGTATGATGCTGGACCTGCAGCCATGTTATCAGGATGGAGTGTACGGCCTGTACCGCCACCAGAAGCTACAGAGAAGTATTTCTTACCAGCAAGGAGTCTTTCCTTCTTGTAAGTACCTGCAACAGGATGCTGGAAACGGGTTGGGTTTGTTGAGTTACCAGTAATAGAAACATCAACATCCTCGTGCCACATGATTGCAACTCCTTCACGTACATCGTCAGCACCATAGCACTTTACGATAAGGCGTTCAGGATTGCTTCCGTAAGGAATCTCTTTTACAACTTTAAGAGCC
>JAEELR010000255.1 GCA_016282835.1 Treponema sp.
TATGTAAGTTTGAATAAAATGTTTTCAAGTTGTTCTGCAACATTCTGAATTTTCTTTTCCTCTTCTTCATTATATCTGAAAAGTTTTAGGAAAAGAGGAATAGAGCTGTTCTTGTTTAAGATTAAACAATCAGTGATAGGACAATTCGTATTTGTCAATTCTAAAAGCTTTTTAACAGTAATAAACGATTCTTTTAAATCATTACAAAAAGTTTTTATTTCTTTGTTTGCACTATCATTCTTCAATTTCTGAATCCAGTTTTTCGCACGTTCTACACTTGTTCCACTCAGCGCTATAAAAGCAGTGCAATGATAATTCAAGATTGTATCTTCATCATAATCTTCAGATATCTGTTCTGATATTTTGTATATGTCAGCAAAGATAGTTTCTATTTGTTTTATATCAGCTTCAGCTATTTTGGAATCTTTGCTTACCGAATATAATCTGTGCATAATATAAGCTTTTATAATTTCTAATGAGGTTAGATCTTTTCCTCTGTCATTTTGAAAAGCAAAAATTTGTGTTGCCTGGATTTTATCATCTACTTCAAATGTTGTGACAATCGTGTTATCCAGAGTATCTTTCATTTTCATAAGGTTTTCTGTTGATTGGCTTTTTAATTCTTTTGCGAAATATTTATAGGCTTTCAATACTCTTTTAATTGAAGCTGATAGAGGAGTTACATTTTTGTTATTATCATAAATTATTTGACAGAAATCTGAATTATCATAAGCGACTGATTCAAATTTTATAACTTCATCTTTTACAAGATAATTTTCTCGAAGGCGGTTAAGTTTTATTTCTTTACCATCTAAATCCAACAGTTTTTCACCATCTTCTTGTCTTGTGTAAAGTTCTGCAATAAATGCGCTCATAAAAATAACAACTGTTGTCAATCTTTGTTGTCCATCGATTATCCAATATTTATTTGGATTTTGGGAATCCTTTTCAAAAAGAAAATGGCCTAAAAAATAAGTTTTTCTAGTTACTTTATCTAGGCCAATCTTTGTAAATTCGATCTGATCAATTAAATCTTGATAAAATTGTTTTACCTGCTCTTTGTCTGAATCTACTTCCCATGAATATGCTCTCTGATAAGCAGGGACTGCAAACTGAATGTCAGACTCATCAAAAAGTTTCTTTACTGTTGTTTTATCTTGCATTTTTTCCTCCAAAAAGCCCACACTTGTGGTGGGTGAACTTAACTATTTTTATTATACTATTCATACACTATCAAATCATGAGAGTGTATTAGATTATTCATATTATAAGTTAGATACTACCCAATCAATACGATTAATTCTTTGCCATTCATTCAAAACTTCCATATTTATCCCCTGTACTTTATGATTTGAAAATTCACTAACTTGAACAAGATAAAATTTTCCTTTTATTTCCTTTAATTCCATGCACATTACATATTTTGAATCTCTTTTAACATAAATAATTGTGCATTGTTTTTTTGCAGCTTTTTCACGATAGAGATGTCCGACACAAATATTCATTTTAGCACCAATTTCTAAAAGCTTTCTGGTATCATTAGGAAGTTTGAATTTAAAACCATTGGATTCATATTCTAATTTTCTTTCTTTTTCAGAATATTGAATTTTAATATTTTCTATACCATCAGGATGGAGTTCGTTCCATAAATTCATAAGCATGTCATGGTTATATTTTGTAAATCCTTCATCTACGATTTTTTTGATTATATCTGTGGATACGGCATTTTCTTCATATAACTTGCATAGATAAGTATAAGTATCTGGAAGATCTAAACTTGAAAAGAGGAAAAGGCTACTGTGAAAACTATCCCACCATTTTACTCCCTTTTCAAAAATTTCTGACAGGAGTTTTATACTTGATTTCTCATCACAAATTTTTGTTATAAGATTGATTTTGGCTAAAGGAAAATTTATATTAACAAAATGAAAACCAGTTCTTCTTTTCTTATCTTCTATAAATGAATTGATTTTTCCATACTTGAATGCAGCTTCTGCAAAAAACATTTCTTTATCAATTTTCATTATTTCTTCAATGTTTTTAAAATTCCTATAACCAAATCCCCATATTCCAAGAAGCTGAGCGAATTTTCTGTGTCCCTGAAGAAATATTCTGTTTACTGCAGGAGTATATGGAATACCGCAGTATTCAATGAAACTCTTTACTCCATTTGGATCAATTTTGATAATTTTTGCAGGAAAGTTCTTCTCCATTATTTTTGAAAATTCATTTATTTCTGGAGCGAATGGATAATTTGTAAAATTTACCAGTTTATCAAAATTTGTAGAGCCATAAACTACTGTTGGTTCAAAACCATACTCTTGCTTAATTGTTGTTTTCAAGACAGAAATAATTTCTTGAAATTCGGTATTTGTAATATCAAACCATTCATCTTTTTTTTCTGAAAGAAATTTAATTTGTCGATTCTTGATATCAAGCAATAATCCATGTTGTCTCGGTTGAATAGTTAAATCAGAATCCAAATAAAAATCTGTTCCTTCAATTAGGATTGTTCCATCAGAATTGTATGTAATTGTATTTGGGATAGCTTCTTTGTTATTTATTTCTTCAATCTTATTAAGTATTTTCTCGGTTTCTTTCCCATTACAAAATTCTTCATATTCTTTTATGCAATCTAATGGAACTTTTTGAGAGAAAAAATCATTCTTAGTAAATATTTCTGCAACCAAAACATAATTGTTACATGTTCGTTTTACACATGAACTGCAATTAGTTATTTCATCATTTCTAAAAAAACGATTAGATGGATATTCTATTGCATTTAAATATAAATAGGAAATATTAGCCACAAAACCTGTTTTTTGATTTTTTTCTTCTAAGGTTCTATTAAAATAATTTTTCCATGTTTTTGGATTTTCTGTAGGTCTACCATAATACTTTTCCTGTCCATCTTTGACATAATAAAGATTGTTATCTTTTGGATCACGGATTAATTCATAACCTCTAAGACGGGACCATGCAAGTGATTTTGAAAAATGAACTTTTTTGTAAAGTATTTTTTTCTGTGAAGGTGTAAGTCTTATCATAAAAGAACTCCTGTAATACGCATTATGATATTGCAGGAGTTCTATCAAATGGCGATAGAGGTTTATTATTTTAATAGTTCCTGTTTTTTTTCTACTCTATCACAAAATGACAGTGTAGCCGAGTAAAATATGTTCCAAACAACAAGGAGAATACCATAATGGCCGTAGTAATCAATATTAATGAATTAAAGAGAGTGCTTCAAATTACACCGAAAAGCCAGAATATTATGCTTACAGGAAAGCATGGTATTGGAAAATCGCAGATTTTGAAGCAGTTTTTTGAAGAACGCGGACAGAAGGTTGTAATACTTTTCCTCGGACAGATGAGTGATTCGGGCGACCTTATTGGACTTCCCCGCCTCAATGAAGAAACAGGGAAAACTGATTTTATGCTGCCATACTGGTTTCCGAACGATGGTAAACCTATTGTTCTTTTTCTTGATGAATTAAACCGTGCCCGTCCGGAAGTTCTTCAGACAATTATGGACCTCACTCTAAACAGAACTTTAGCCGGGAAATCTCTGCCGGAAGGAAGCCGCATTATAAGCGCAGTAAACGATGGTGAAGAGTATCAGCTTACGGATTTAGACCCTGCACTTGTTAGCCGTTTCAATATTTATGAGTTTAAGCCTACCATTCAAGAATGGCTTGTATGGGCACAAAAGCAGAATCTTGATTCGCGCGTAATTGATTTTATTGCGGAAAATCCAGATATGCTTGATGGCTCTGAGTTCAGGCGTGAAGACCAGGGGCTTGGAAAAACTCCAGACAGGCGAGGCTGGGAACGAGTTGCAAGAATCATCGAAAAGAATCAGCCAGATGCTATATTAAAATCTGTAATTGCAGGAATTGTAGGAATGCCGGCTGCCTCAAAGTTTTTTGCATCGCTGTCAAAAACTCGTTATCTTACTGCAAAAGACATTCTGCTTGGTTCATTTGATAAGGTAAAGGCTGAACTAAAAAAATATAAAACCCATGAGTTTGCGGCGTTAAATGATTCTGTGTTCCGCTTAATCGAAAGTGAAACTTATGAAAAATCTGAAATAAAAAATGTTTCCAAAAATCTTACTGCATATTTTGAGTATCTGGAAAAAGAAGGTCTTCGGGAAGCTGCTGCGCATTTTGTGAATCTTTTTTCATCATCAGGATATCCAGGCACAATTATTTTTATCATTACAAATTGCCCGGCTCTTAATAAGAAACTTACGGAGTTCATAAAATCAATATGATGGAATATAACGGACATAAAGTATGGAAGCTGCAGGTTTTCTGGGGAAAACAACATGGAGTGATTTTTATTCCTTCCCCTCAAAAGCTATTCGTAGAAAGAGATGAAATTATCATTATTTCCCTTCCCGAAAGCGCAACAGAAAAGCAGAAGAAAGATTTCCTGAAAGCCTCAATGAAAAAAGCTCTTAAAGAAGAGATTGAAAAGCTCATGCCGAAATGGGAAGCAATAACAGGCTTAAAGTGTTCCAGCTGGTTTATCAGCAAAAGCAAATCTGCCTGGGGCTGGTGCAGACCTTCTTCCGGCAGAATCATGTTGAACGAAAATCTTATCTACAAACCAAAAGAGTGTCTTGAATACGTTATCCTTCATGAATTGTGTCATCTGGATCAGGCGAATCATGGTCCGCGTTTTGCTGCTCTTTTGAATCAATATATGCCCGACTGGCGGGAACTTGAAATCCTGAATAATGGAGTGCTTCCTGCTTATAGCAAGTATGAGTAAGGAATGGAGATGAGTGATTATGGATGCAAAAGAACGAATTAAGAAAATTACAAAATACTGGTTTCTCACAGACCCGCTTCTCTTTGCAGTTTATTGTACGCATGAACTAACTCAGAATGATAAAATGCAGATTCCTTTCAGAACAGGAAAGAGATGCCTTGAATACAATCCTATAATATTCAAGGATTATCCAGATAACCTTTTATATGAATATCTGAAGATTGAAATTATCCGCATTCTCTTAAAGCATCCTTATCAAAGGCTTCCGACTTTTCCAAACAGAAAGGTTATGACCTATGCAAGCAATATTACGATTGCAGACAGTTATAAAACGGAATTAGAATTGCCTGGTGTGGGGCTATGGCCGCTACCCGAAGGACTCTGCTTTGAAGAATATTACAACAAGGTATTTGCAATTCTTTCAACACCTCCAGATGAAAATGCGAACTCTGGTGAAAGCATAATTCCACCGGATTTTCCAATGGAATCAGGCACCGAAGAACAACTCTCTGCACTTTGGGAAGAAGACGAAGAAATCTGCTGCGAAGTCAACAGCCTTATTGGAATTGCAGAATCATCCAACACCTGGGGAAATATTTCCGGCAATCTTCGGGAGATTATTAAAGCCAGCCAGGTAATTGCCATGGATTACCGAAAAATACTCTCATCATTCAAAACTTCAATTATTTCCAGTAAACGAATACTTACCAGAATGCGTCCAAACCGACGTTTTGGTTTTTCTTTTATGGGAAGCAGATATGATTTAACTACAAATCTTCTTATTGCAGTTGATGTAAGCGGTTCAATTTCATACACTAGTTTGAGACACTTCTTTTCAATAATCAACAGTTTTTTTAAAAACGGAATAGAAACACTGGATGTCCTTCAGTTTGATTATGAACTAAAAACCAGGGAACCAATTCCTTTTAAGAAAGCAAAGCAGGAAGTAAAAGTAATCGGCCGTGGAGGAACCAGTTTTCAGCCTGTAGCAGACTATTACTGTAAACACCCGGAATATGACGGGCTCATTTGTTTTACAGATGGAATTGCTCCTGTTCCCGTGTTCAAGACAAAACGAATTATTGATGTTCTGTGGATTCTTACAAGTAAGGATTCTTATAACAAAAGCATAAACTGGATAAAAAAGCTGGCTCGTAATCGGGCAACTTACATCCCTTGAATATAAGGAAAAATGACATGGAAAGAAAAACAATCGCCGATATACATTTTTCAATACATTCAGTTCTTACAGACCGTAGTTTAAGACGAATGTTTTATGAATGGGTAACCGGCAGCACAAATCTTCATATAATAGACTGGCTTTCATCTCCTATTTCAAAAACAGAATTTCCGGAAGATATTTCCTGGCAGGATGTCTTAGATTATTCAGAAGGAATCCCGTTTACCAACCGCAGCTTATCAGGAACAGAAGGTGATATGCTTCGTATTCTTCGCATGGAAACAGCCGAACTACTCTTTGATAAATTCCTGCATGAAGGACTTGATAAATCCACCACATTACTTATCGAAGATGCCTGGAACGAGAAATTCAATTCCTTTGAGCCGGTTGATTATAAAAACTTTGATTATACTCTTGAGGGTTTTTCTGGCCGCTTCGATGGCAAAAAGTTCACCTTTCATGAACAGCAGAAAAAAGGAGTTGCTTTCCTCTGTACAAAAGAAAATGGTCTACTTGCCTATGATGTTGGTGTCGGGAAAACTGCAACAGGAATTGCCGCGATTGTGTATCAGATGCAGCATCAGAAATGCAAGCGTCCCTTAATCGTTGTTCCCAAAGCCGTATACTCAAAATGGATACACGATACAAAAGAGCTTTTTCCGGACATCCCAGTTAACGAGCTCGAAAACCTTAACAAAGAAGTAATTGATGAATTAAGAATGAATGCCATTTTCGCCTCCACCAACGACTACTGCCTGCTCCCGGAACAATCCATTTCAATTTGTACGGCTGAAGCTCTGGAAAAAATCTATTATGACCAAGAATTCATTCAGGGTTTTGTAAGTGTAACAATAGGGAATATGATTTCCCAAAAACATCTTGAATCAGAACTTATGAAACCAGAGCATGCAACACCAGAAGAATTTATTAATTATAAAGAGCTCGGAGTTGACCTGGTTCTTGTTGATGAGGCACACCGATATAAAAATCTTATACGGAAAGCTGCCGGTACCACTTCCGAGTTTAATAATTTAGGCTTTGGTGCTTCGTCTTCGCGGGCAATAAAAATGTTTGCTCTTACCTGCTATATCCATACTTACAACAACGGCAAAAATGTTTTTTTCCTTACCGCAACCCCATTTACCA
>JAEELR010000027.1 GCA_016282835.1 Treponema sp.
AAACATCAGCGCCGGCATAGTCCTTTCTGCTCTTGGTAACTTAATTACAATGTAACATAGGTTTTTCAAAAAATCATTAAACTTAAAATTTAAAAAGATTTGCCATTTCTTCATTACTCATATCTTTAAGTCTCATTCGTTTTTTTGATTTTTTAACGTCCAATAAAATAAGGTGCGTTATTCCTACAAAAAAGCCCTGCTCGCTAGACACGGACAGGGCTTCTCTTTTTACATATTCAAAAACTTCTATTCTGAATAATTGAAGGTCAGAGAATACTTACCGTCAGATTGTGTCGTACTGTTAAAGAACGTACTGAAGAATACAACTTCGCTAGAACTTAAAGTAACGGAAGAACCGCTTGTGCTTACAGTTACTGTTGTACTTACTGCATATCCGTTTGCAGTCCAACTAAATGTAATGTCAGAACCGCTTACAGTATATGTACCGCCGGAGGGAGCATTAGTTTTTGAACCGGAATAAGTCCAGTTTCCGTCTGATAAAGTAATTGAACCGTTTTTCTGTGTGCCGTTTGCATTGCTGAAGGAATATGTACCGTTTACGGAAGATGTATCACCTTCATCACTTTCTGAACTAGATGTATCTAGTTTAAATACATCTGGGCTGACATAACCGGTTTCAGGTTCCCAATTTACATCTAAACCTGAGCCTCTATAATATGAAGAAAACTTTTCAAGCGACAAAAGTTTATCGTTAATTCTTACATAAAATCCCACATAATAATGACCAGGATCTTCTACAAAGATTCCAGGACTTTCAAAAGGGTCTCCATCATATTCTTCATTATATACATATATTATATCTGTGTTTTGATTTATTTCATATCTTGTAGAGTTTATGAATACAGAATCACTTGTAAAAACAAGTGTATTTATTCCACATGTAGGATTATCAGATACAGACTTCCAAGAACCTAGTATTTCTGCATATTTTTCTTTTGCTTTCTCGCTTCCCCATCCTTCAAAACTTTTCCATGCAGGTTCATGAGTAGAATCAGTTGGCTGCTGACATGAAATAAAAGTAAATAACGATAATACGCTTAATGCAAATAAAATTTTCTTCATAGATTTCTCCTGATATTTATATAGATTTTCAACTTAATGAAAAATTGAACCTGGCACAGCAACTTTTTTCACACGGCATTCCTTGCGGAAGGGATAGAACAGAGGTTGTGTCTTACTCAGGCTCAATCAATTACACGTTAACATACATTTTTCTAAATTGCATTAAACTTAAAATTTAAAATCATTCAAGCCACAGCAATTCAAATTCCTCTCTCAATATCTCAAGTTTCTCTCCTTATTCCAAATATTCCTTAAATGCAAGTTTTATCAGTTTTTCCACAACCTCATCAGAAAAGTGTTCCTTAAGCGACTTTCTGATAAAATCCTCTGTGTCGTTGTGCATGATAAGCTGACTTTTAATATCATTTACAACTTTGAAATGCTTCTTTCGTTGTTTGTTTATCTCTGGTACGGAGAAAAACTCATATTCTTTTTGTGTATCAAACACATCGTAAACTTCATGATCCGGCGAATCTACAACGATGACTTTGTTCTCTTCCTGCTGCAAATAAATTTTGTCGTAAATGCAAAACTCTGTGTGGCCCACGACCTGGTTATTGTAATATGCATCTTCAAGAAGGGAATCAGGTCGAATCCACAAACAGAATTGAGAAGGTTCATCGCCGCTTCCGCTAAAGCAGCCGTCCCAGTCGAGTTTTTCATCAAATGGAATCCACTTTGAAAAGTTGAAAATGTCGTATTCTTCAAGCCGCTTTTTGAAAACTGAGTTTAAAAGGCTGATGGAATATTCTTTTTCGTCTTGAATCATTCCTAAGTTTTTAAGAATCTCCTGCATGTAATTTACAGCAGTTTTTGAAAAACCTGCATGACTAAAAACCCATCCGTCACATTCAAAAGCAAGTTCGAGAATATCTCTTGCACCAAGCAAAAGTTCCCTGATTACAGTAATTTTTCCTTCACTGTAAATTGAACCGCTCTGATGTCCAGAACAATTCTGTCCTTCACGAGACTGCGACAAATACGACCAGTCGTGATTTCCGATCAAAAGTTTTCTATGCTCAGTATCCTCCCGAACAAAATCACAAATATTCTTAAAGTTTTCTCCCTGGTCAGGCCATTCATTTTCCTAGGAGTCAAAATAGTCGCCGTGAAAAACAATGAAATCACAGCTGCCTGCAGGAAGTTTCTTTACAACTTCCCATTCGTGAGAACCGTGTACATCTGGAACAGATAATACTTTTGCCATAAGTATTCCTCTTTAAAGTTTAAAAATTCTCCATCCAATAATCTTCTTCAATTATTTCTTCGGTTATCAGTGGGAGTATTTGGTTTTCAAAATCTAAGTAGAAAGCCCTTAACAATCCATTTGCATTATAATAATTTGAATACGAAAATAATCCATCTTCATATGTTGTAGGATATTTACCTTTCCATTCGTCTACATAATCATGGTGATACCATTGCTTTAATTCTTTAGAATAATAACCAGCTGCTTTTCCTTGTATAAAATAGTCATCTGAAAATTTTCGAATAGCAGGATTTTCAATTTTTTCATAATCTCCGTTAAAGAGAAAGGAAAAGTCCGTCTGAAATTCTTGCTTTATTTTTATAACTTGGTGATTTGCCACATAAAAACTCATTCAAATATTCTCCCCAAAAAAATGAGCCTGACACAGCAACTTATTTCTCATAGCATTCCAAGCGGAAGGAATCGAATAGAGGTTGTGTCTTACTCAGGCTCAAAAAAGTCACCGATGGACGGAGACCCCATCATCAGTCAACGATATTTTAGCTCAGCACGGTCTACCCTGGTATCCAATTTCCCAACATAGCCACTCACTCAAACGGTGAGACACGCAACAGCATGGCTTTCCTCGCCCTAAACATCATCCCGGCAGACTCCTTTCTGCTCTTGGTAACTTAATTACAAAATAACCTAGGTTTTCCAAAAAATCATTAAACTTAAAATTTAAACTCTAACTCTCTATTTTCTTTTATCCTTTTTTAATGCAAGAATTCTTTTTCCAGGCTTAAGCTCTATTGGCGAACCACAACCGTAAATATCCAAGACTGAATCTCCTCGGTTTTCAATCCAAAGATTTCTTCCACCCGTATCAAGAGAATAAAACTCAAAGCCGCGTCCCATTACGTAATAACGAATATCGATATACTCTGATTTATCTTCATATTCACAATATTCTTTATTTCCGTCTATGAGATAACTGTCTGTGTAATTTCCGATATGAGCATAACCAGAATAGTCTCCTTCCGAACCATCCGCATTTTGATAAATCAGTTTTTCAAAATAAAAAGCATTGTAATCAGCGACTACAAGAATCATATCGTTTTTAGAAAGTCCTTCAGCATCAATCGGTTTGTAATACTCAGCTTTTATTGCTTCATACTCAGGAAGTTTATAAGGAGAATCATCCTGCCGTTCAAAAAAGCATGAATCAAAAGAGCAGTGGTATAAAGTATTCTTTGTCTGAATTTCAAACTCTTTTTCTTCATGATTTATTGTTACAGACTGTACAATTGAAGTATGCCCGTTTCTTCCATTAGCAATGCGCGGGCGATTATAAAACTGACCGTAAGCAAGAAGAACTTTTTCATCATTCCACTCGTATTCATCAAGATACCAGTGACGCAAGGTGTTTTGTTTGTATTTATTCTCCATAAAAAAATCTCCTGCTTGTTTTTAGTCAACAATTATAAATTCAGCCTGATTTTTATTCATTAAATTTGTGCTTGAATACTGCTGTTAACACCATATGGCTTCAGTAAACTTTACACGACTTCAGATTACCTTGTCATTAAACTTAAAATTTACTATTTTTAAACTATGAAGGTAAAATTTCTTGTTCCGGAAATTGATAAAGTACGATGGG
>JAEELR010000256.1 GCA_016282835.1 Treponema sp.
CGTCTCGAAGCTGTTGATGTTGTAAACGAAAAGCAGTTAAAGGATGCAATGCCTTTTTTGATTTACAGATGCAAAGACAAGAAAGAAGAAAAAATTGTAAAAGAAAAAACTTATGCTGTCATTGCAAAAATGAATTTAAAAGAGGGTAATGAATACTTAATAAGTGTTCTAGATGATAAAAAAACTTCTGATGCTACAAAAATTAAAGTGGCTTCAGTTCTTCTTGAAAGTAATTATTGCGGAACAAAAGAAGTTATTGCTCTCGCAGAAGACAGCTTTACTTCTGATTTGAAAAAGAATTTAAGATATTCGCTGGGTAAAGAATTTGCAAAATATGGAAGAAGCGAGTTCGAAGATATATGTAGGAAATATCTTGAATCAACAGATACTGCAACTCAAGGTACAGGACTTGATATATGGGCAAAAGGAAAATACAAAAGCTTGAGGCCATTAATTCAGGACCTTGCAAAAGACGCTGATTATGTCCCTGAGCCTGGCAATAAAACTCCAAAGAAAATCAATGCCAATGCAAAAAAGGCAAAGCGTATTTTGTCTCAGGTTGATTCAATTGAAAACCACAAAGCTGAAGAAGCTCCTTCACCGGACTCTCAAAAAGCTCCTCAAAGTTCTGCTGAAAATAATTCACCGGATGCAAAATAGTTTTTATTATTCATATAGATTGTTTAACATTCGGTAAATTATATTTATTTTTTCTATTTGAGTTTGATTCAAATTCATGCTTTCTGCATCATCAATTAATTTTTCCAATGAACTTAAGCTTTCATTTAATGCAGTTGAAATGCCTCTGGAAATCTTAAACCAGTAAGTTCCCTTTTCATCAGTAAACAAACAGATAAAGCCATATTCTTTAGTGCTGTTCTTTGCCTGACATACACGCATTATCAGTTCAAGATTTGAGATAAGCTTTTCTATATTATTTTCCTGGAAAACATTTGTGCTGAACTTCCTGTCAAACTTTTTTTCATCAATTGGATTGAGGTTTAAGTTCTTGTTGATTTTTAAAATCACACTGACTTTTTCACCATCCAGCAGTTTCCATTTATTACTGAACTGAATGCAGCCTTTCATGTTTCCAACCTGGTTAAATAAGCTTTCATTTAGTTCTGCATAATTAAAGTCTTTGATTTTTTCGTATGGAAGTGCAAGTGTCTTTTTGCCCTTTATCTTTTCAATGTAGAAAGTAACCCCAAAAAGAGTGACTGAATCTTCATCCTTTTTATTCTTAGCTTTTTCCTTTTTATTTTTCTTAGAGCTATTCTTTTCTTCTGTATAATCGTTAAAATTATACTCAGTATAAGGTGCTAAAGATTTACCTTTCTTGCCTTTTACTTTTGAAAGATTCTCTTCCAATAACGGATCAATTTTGCAAAGAATTTTTTTAGTAAGGGGAGAAACACTCATTGCAAACATTCTGCTTGTCCTGACAATTTCGCCAGCCACAATGTAAAGCGGATTTGTCTTAAACATTGACGAACCCGGGTGAATTGAAATGTGTTCTGTGGTTAAAGTCCTGTATGTTTCCTTTCCTTCACGAACACAAACAAATTGAATCATACCGCTGGCAATGCAGCATAAATAGTCTTCCATGTTTCCGCCGCTTGTAATTGGAAGTTTAAGTCTGTCACCGACAATTTCTTCAAGCTGTTCTTTAATGTTATTTATTTCCTGCATTACTTTTTCATCTAAATAGAATCGCTTGCAGAATTTTTCTTTGTTTGGGGCAGTCATATATTTTCTGTACATGTTTAAATAACTTACAAAATCGCCCTGCATATCGCGGAAGGTATGATGTGCCTGCCTTGCATTTAATTCTTCACCTACAGGGAGAACGAATGGAGACTGTGTGCTTAAAAATGCTGATGCAATTAAAACTTCTTCTAACACATCAGGATAATACATTATGCTTTCGACAATGATTCGGCTCACTCTTGGTTCAAGCGGGAATTCAACCATAAGCTTTCCGACTTTACTTAAAGTTCCATCGCTTTCAAGAGCCTTCAGCATATTAAGTGTGTTTACGGCACCTTCTATTCCGTTTGCCGGTGGGGGTGAAATAAAATCAAAATTATTGAAATCTGTAATTCCCAGTTCTGACATTCTAAGAACTACTTCGCTTAAGTCTGTTCTGTAAATTTCTTCTTTTGTATATTCTTCTCGGTTTTCAAAGCTGCTTCTTGTGTAAAGTCTGTAGCAGGTTCCTTCCTGAGTTCTTCCGGCTCTTCCTTTTCTTTGATTGCCGCTCGCCCTGGATATTTCTGTTTCGATTAAACTTGAAGTAAAGGTTTTAGGACTGTAGAAATTTAATTTAGCCAGTCCCGAATCAATTACTGTAGTTATGCCGTTTATTGTTACAGAAGTTTCTGCAATGTTTGTACTGAGAACAACTTTCTTTTTTAAAAGCGGTGCGTTTTCAAATACTTTTTCCTGTTCTTCTTTTGGCAGCCTTCCGTATAATGGGATAATGTGTATTTTATTCCTGAAGGATGAATTTGAAAGTTTCAGCATACAGTCTTTTATTGATTTTTCGCCTGGCAAAAATACTAGAATATCTCCTGTAGTTTTGTTGCTTAAAACCCTCTCGATTGTGTCGCAAATTTTTGTAAGAAGTGCCTCGCAGTTTTCAGGAGTTGTTGTTCCTGCTGCTAATAGTGGAGGGTCGTAAACTAATGTTACCGGAAAGATTTGTGTATCAATTGTTACAATCGGGCAGTTATCAAAATATTGACTGAAAGCTTCTGCATTCATTGTTGCGCTGGAAACAATTACTTTAAAATCCTTTCTAACCGCTAAAACTCTTTTCAAAAGGCCTAAAACAAAGTCGATATTCAAGCTTCTTTCATGTGCTTCATCAACCATAATGACAGAGTATTTACTCATGTATGGATCAAGCTTCATTTCCTGCAAAAGAATTCCATCTGTCATTATTTTGATTTTTGTAGAATAATCTGTTTTATCTTCGAATCTCATTTTGTATCCAACGAGACCCGGGTATTTTGTTTTTAACTGTTTTGCTATGAATTCACTTACACTTAAAGCCGCAATTCTTCTAGGTTGAGTTACTGCAATAATTCCTTTTTCTGAATATCCTGCTTCATGTAAAATCACTGGAAGCTGAGTAGTTTTTCCAGAGCCTGTAGGACTTTGAACTACTATCACCTGGTTTTTACTTAACGATTCAAGAATTTTTTCTTTCTGTTCATATACTGGTAATTTTTTATAATCTATAGACATTGGAATTTATTTTATATTTCATTTAATTTTTATACAAGATTTTGATTTTTTCTTTATCTTATTTCTTTAAGTAAAATATATAAAATGCGGCTGCATGAAGAAAAGTCTGTATGTACCATTGTCATGCTGAATTTGCAGCTCGCTATTTCGAGCTTGCTTCAGCATCTCTATACATACAGACTCTGAAACCAGTTCAGAATGACTGGTAATATGCTTTCTTCAACCGTGTGGAACAGATGAGTCTTTTCTGGGCGCGGACACATTTTCGCATGTTACTTGACTGTTCCACATTTTATTTATTTTTTTATAAATTAATTGCTTTTATTTTCATCATCTTCTTCAACTAAGACCATTTCTTTTGTTGCTACTACTTTTTCACCATAGCATTCAAAAATATTATCTACAGTTTCTTTCTTAAGTTTTGGTGTTATTAGGCTTACAAGCGGAACTATGATTAAACTTCCAAGCATTGCAATTGCACCGCAGTTAATTGGTGATTTGAATATTGGGTGAATCATATTTACAACTGTTATACCGACACCATAAATAAATGCAGCCCAGCATGAAAGCTTTGTTGTACCTTTCCAGAATAAACCATACAGGAATGGAGCAAGGAAAGCACCGGCCAATGCACCCCATGAAATACCCATTAACTGAGCAATGAAGGTTGGCGGATTAAGTGCAAGTGCTACAGAAAGCCCAATAAAGAATACGATTAAAACTCTCATTATTAAGAGCTGTTTTTTATCACTCATTTTTTTATCAACTGCAAACTTTAAGAAATCCAGTGTAAATGTTGAACTTGAAGTTAAAACCAAAGATGAAAGGGTAGACATAGATGCAGATAATACTAAAACAATAACAATTCCAATCAATACATCAGGTAAGGTGTTGAGCATTGTTGGAACAATAGTGTCATATCGGACAGCACCGCTTGCGCTGTAAATTTCCGGTCTGTCAAATAATCTTCCGAAACCGCCGAGGAAGTAGCTGCCGCATGCAATTACTACAGCGAATAAAGTTGAAACTACAGAGCCTGTCTTAACGGCTTTTTCACTTTTGATGGCATAGAATTTCTGAACCATCTGAGGAAGTCCAAGTGTACCTAAAGAAGTTAAAACTATAACTCCCAAAAGATTTAACGGATCCGGGCCAAAGAATGCTGTGAAAGGTCCTTTCATTTCCTGCAAAGCCTGTGTTGTAGTTTTAGGGTCTACTGGAATCTGTGAAAGTTTATTTACAGCAGATAAAAATCCTCCCTGTCCTTTAAGCACTGCAAGAATTACACAAACGATTCCGACAAGCATTATAATTCCCTGTATAAAATCATTGATTGCAGTTGCCATATAACCGCCAAGAATTACATAAACAGCAGTAAGGGCTGCCATAATGATTACGCACCATTTATAGTCAAAGCTAAAGGCCATTCCGAAAAGGTTAGAAAGTCCTGAATAAACAGAAGCTGTATATGGAATAAGGAAGATAAATACAATTAATGAAGCTGCCAGTCTGAGAGAGCGGCTTTCATAGCGCTTGCCAAAAAATTCCGGCATTGTTTTTGCTTCAAGATGATGTGTCATAACGCGTGTACGACGACCAAGTAAAACCCAAGCAAGTAAACTTCCGATTACAGCGTTACCAATTCCAATCCATGTAGAAGAAAGTCCGTATTTCCATCCAAATTGTCCTGCATAACCAACAAATACTACTGCAGAAAAATACGATGTTCCGTAAGCAAAGGCTGTAAGCCAGGGACCAACACTTCGTCCGCCAAGAACGAATCCATTAACATCTTTCGCCTGTTTGTGAGAATAAATTCCAACACAAATCATCATGGCAAAAAAGATAAAAAGCATAAGCAGCTTTAAAATCATTTTTTTAACTCCTAAGTTATTTAATAGGTTGAAACTCGAAAAAGTGACCTAATAGAAAAAAGTTATACAAATAGAAGTTTGTTGTCAAGATTTTAAACCTTAAATGTATATTTGATTTTTTATTATCTACAATAAATAGTAAAAAATTGATATAATAAGTGCGCTATTATTATGGATTTTTCTACATCAAAAAAATTAAAACCTATCTTACTCTTTAGCCTTATTTTTGCTTTTGTTCTTGGGTTTTCATATCCTGTTTACAAAGTTGTAAATCGCATGACTCAGTATGTAGAAGAATTCATCAATAAAAAAATAAAAGACTCTACCGGCTTAAGAATTGAATACAAATCCCTTTCACCATCCATATTAAATGGAATTCACATTAATGAACTTTCTGTTAAAACTGTAGAAAATAATTTTGAAATTGTAAGAGTTAAGCGATTAGATTTATCCTACAATCTCAAGTCATTAATCAAAAGGGATTACCAGCATTTCTTTACAAAGCTTGCTGCTAATTCCGTTGACTTAAAAATTTCACTGGAAGAATTAGCTTTCTTACTAAAAGCAAATTTTGAAAACGCTGAGGACTCAACTGAAAAAACTGAAAATAAAGAAATTGAATTTTCTCCTGAATTAGTAAAGGAAGTTGTTCAAAAATATATATTTGCCATTCCGTTTAAAGTTTTAATAAACAGATTAAATTTTAGTTTTTCAAATGAATCACTTAAGCTTGATTATTATATAAAGCAGCTGTCACTTTCAAAAAATAATTTTAATTCATCAATTAATTTAAATTTGCAGTCTCAGGTAAAAGCAAATTTAGTTCAGATGGATAATAAATCTTTGGGCGCAAAAATTAATCTTGAAGGAAATCTTTTAAGCGAACTCGATGGCAGTTCTTTCAAAATAGTTTTTGATGAATACTCAAAAGCAGATTTTTCTGTAAGGCGACTTGAAAATCTTTTGCGTTACAGTTCCAATTCAGTTTATATTGATTCCGTTCAAACCCTTCAGCCGTTTAATTATTCTGCAAGCTTTAATTTTTTATCGCAGGATTTGAAGCTGTCACTGAAAACAAAAAAGCTTGATCCGTTTAATTTAGTTATCCTGCCAAAGCTTTCTGACCTGATACAAAGTTTTAGGGGCTCTCTTTTTTCAATTGATACACAGTTTGAATTAAATCTTCTTTCTAAAAAAATAAACTGGTATACAAACGATTCAATTCAGCTTTCTAAAAAAATAACTCCGGAAGGACAAATGTTTTATATTGATGCAGAGGGCAATTCTGACAATATAAATGTTAAATCAATATACGGAAAAGGGGAGCTCACAGATTTTACTCTTTTCGGTTCGTATGATATAAAAAAAATCCAGCCATACGGAATTCTTGATTTACAGAAATTTGTTCTTCCTAATAAAAATGCCTTGTCTTTTGAATTGTATATTGATCCGCGCGATAACGGTTTTGTCTGCTATATACCGCAATTATTTTTAGGCAGCCAATCGTATTCAGATTTTCTCTTGAATGTGTTTGATATTAAAGATTCCATTGACTTCACTTTTGACGGCTATGATTATTCTCATTTCGATTATGAAAAAAACGCTTCAGTTCATATCGATGGAAACTATAACTTTAAAAATAATCAGTATCTGCAGGCTTATGTTAATGTAGATTCCCTGTTCATGGATTCAATCGCCAGGACAGTAACTTTTTTCACGACTAAAGACAAAGACAGTGTAAGTGAAAAAAACTTCGAAAACTTTAAGCCATATCTTGGCACGACAGAAATTTATTTTTCAACGGATTTTAAATCAGTAACATTTAATTCGCCTTTCACATTTATTGCTAATACGAAAGAGGATAATCAATTCCTGTTCATTTCATTTGATGGAAGTGAAAGCTCAATACAGTTAAGCCAGCTCGATTTAATTTTTGGCAAGAACTCGTTTATGGCAAATGCACAGGCGGATATTTTAACTGATGAAAATCAAATTATCTTTGACACCTCCTTTAGTTTCAATTCGATTCCATACAGCTTGAACGGCATATATAATTTTGATAATGATTTGCAGATCTCGGGCGATTATGATTTTTCTTTACTGTTAGATTTAAAGAATAAAATAAATGGTTCTTTAGCTTTTAACTCTTTGCCTGTTGAATTCGGAAATTTTATTTCTTCGTTCACAGCTTCTCTAGATTTTAGTTTTAAGGATTTACAGGATTTTACATTCAATATTTTAAACTTTAAGTTTGAAGAATTGACTCAGAATTTCAGGACAAAACCGTCTTTAATGCTCACGGGAAATGTAAGCCCTCAGGGACTTGTTTTAGATTCAATCCGCTATTCAGATATGATTTCTGCCTATGAAGGAAATTCTTTTGTTTTTGTTAATCTGAAAGATAATCTTCTGGAAAGCGTAAACTGCTCTTTAAGTCTTGTTAACAGCGAAAGTCAGAGTTCACAAAAAATTGTTTTAGACGGAAACATTACAAATCCATTTAAAGCTTCCTTTGAAGATGAGAATTTTATTAAGGATTTATATTTTTCTTTAACTTCAGAAATTACTTCATTTCCTATGAGCTTTTTCATGGCGGGCCAGGATACTGATAACCGCTTTGATGTTCAGTTAAATGTCAGCGGAACCATAGAAAATCCTTATGTTTTACTTTCAGTTCCTTCTTTTTCTATGATGGTTGGCGACTTTCCTTTATATGCTAACTGCAGTGCAAGCTTAGTAGAAGGAAAAGTTTCTCTTGATTCCCTTTATACAAAATTCCAGAGCTTTGAGATTAAAAAAACGAACCTTTCTTTTGATTTAAATTCCTTTAATGGTGACGGCTTAATTGAACTTTATGCTGCTCTTGGTTCTAAATATATTGATTTGCCGGTTAATTTAAAATTCGAAAATCTTTCATCAATTTATGAAGAAAAAGGTTTCCCTAAAGCATTTTCTCTTACTGTAAACAGTGATAAATACAAGACAAATTTATTTTCTGATACTCCGGAAATTATGCTGTCAGTATTAAGGTCTCCAGGAAGATTTGATATTTTCACAAATGAATTATTTTCTCTCTCCGGCGAAGTTTTAGACAAAGGAACAGTTAATATAAATGTACCAAAGAATAAGCCTTTACATTTCAGTTTAAATGGAAATATTGCAAACAATTTAATTGATTTACATTTGGATGATTTTTACTGCGACCTTTCAAAATTCAGTTCTGCAATTAACAGTGAATTTGTTGAAATTAATACTGCCTTAGTTGAAGGAGAAATTGAACTTTCAGGAGCAATGCAGGATCCGGGCTTGGACGGAAATATTTTTATCCGCAATATGAATTTCTCTGTTCCGCTTTTTATCCCGGAAACAATTACAAGTAATGAACTGGCAGTAGAAGTCAGTCATGATGAAATTGTCGTTCACGATACAACTTTTAATGTTAAAGACGGACGTTTTTCTTTAGGTGCATATATTGGTCTTGATCGCTGGCAGTTAAATTCAATGAATGTAAATTTAATTTCTGCTAAAAATAAAGACGTTCCGATTTATGTAAAAATTCCTTTTGTAACGATTAAAGGAAAAACCTCGTTCGATATGAATGTTTCATTCGATGAAGGAGTTATGGATTTAAACGGCGATTTAGGTTTACATCATTCTGAAATTTTACTCCTTACAAATTTAAACTCTTCGATGATGGATAAATCTTCTGACTCAAAAGCTTCTGAAAATACAGGTGGTGCAAATCCTATTGATGTGCGGCTGGATTTAAATCTTTTAGTAGGACAAAAAGTTCAGATTGTAATGAATCCGCTTTTAAGGGGCCTTATTGCGCCTCAAACTCCGATTAGTTTTTCAATGGACAGTGCAAGCGGTTTATGGAGCATTAACAGCGATATTGTGATGCGTGGTGGAGAAGTTTCATATTTAAGCAGAAACTTTTATCTGAAAGAGGGTCGTGTAATTTTAAATGAAACCCAGGACAGCTTTGACCCGTATATAACGCTGAGAGCTGAAACCCGCGAACACGATTCAAACGGTGAAAGTGTAACAATCAGTTTACAGGCTTTAAGGCAAAGGGCATCTTCATTTAAAGCGACTTTAACTTCAATTCCTGCCAAATCCGAAAACGAAATTTATTCTTTGCTGGGACAAATTGCTACAGGAGATTCTCAATCGGTTGTGGACTTTTTAATGGGTGCAGTTGATTATAGTGTTCAGATGACATTATTTCGTAAACTAGAAAACGCATTGCGAGATTTAATGAATTTTGATATATTTTCAATCCGAACAACGTTTCTCCAAAATACTTTAAGACAGGGATTTAGTATAAATACAGAAGCAGAAAATGGTTCTTTATTTGGTAACTTATTTGATAATTCAACTGTTTATATTGGTAAATACTTTGGAAATACGATTTATGCTGATGCAATGATGCATTGGACATATGATGAAAATAAAATTGATCAGACTTATTCAGGTTTAGTTTTTCAACCGGAAATAGGACTTGAACTTGAATCTCCTTTTGCAAATATAAGATGGAGTTTCTCGCCTCAAGTTGATGATTTTCAGTCATCATGGGCCACTGCTTCTTCTTTAACTTTGTCTTGGCGTATATCATTTTAAAAATGGGGATATTTATGAATAATAAAAAGTTTACTCTTTTTGCCTGTGCTTTTATTTCACTTTTTTTAATGAATGTTAAAGTTCATGCTCAAAATAACTGGTACAATAAACCTGTAAAATCAATTACTTTTGAAGGATTAAATAATATAAAGGCTTCTGATTTAGACGGAATTGTTGCAGGTTTTATCGGCAGGGTTTTTGATGATGACATGCCGAATGAAATTTATGACAAGCTCGATGCACTTGAATATTTCAGCGACATCAATTTGAAGCTTCAGAAAGTAACGGATTCAGACAAATCTATTAAGATTATTATAGAAGTAAAAGAATATCCTGTAGTTGCAAAAATTATTTTCTCAGGTAATAAACAGCTTCATGATTCAGAATTAAAGGATGCAATCAGTTTAAAAGATAAAGAAATATTTAATAAAAATACCCTCTTAAATGATGAAAGAAAAATCCGCAATCATTATATTGATAAAGGTTATTCAGAAATACAGGTTTCTTCTTCTACAGAAGAAAAAAATGGCAGAGTGTATGTAACTTTCAATATATCAGAAGGAAAGCAGACTATAGTAAAGAAAATCATCTTTGAAGGCAATAAAATCATAAGCTCTAAAACCTTAAAGAGTAAAATTTCATTAAAGGAAGCAGGACTTTTCAATAATGGAGCTTTCCAGGATGTTTCATTATCAACAGATGCTAAAACAATTATTTTTTACTATCAGAGCAGGGGCTATATTGATGCAAAGGTTTTGAATGTAAAAACTGATTCTCAATTTAATGAAGAGAAAAAAAGACAGGAACTTACCATTATATTTGAATTACAGGAAGGCACTCAGTATAACTTTGGCGGCATTACATTCGAAGGTAATTCTGTGTTTTCCAGTGAAAAGCTTTCTGAATATATAAAGTTAAAAGTTGGTTCTATTTACAACGAAACTAAATTCCAGGAAAGCAAAGCAGCAATCCAGAATCTGTATTATGAAAACGGCTACACTTCAAATTATTTTGATGTACAGATGAACAAAGACATTGAAAACAAAAGCGTTTCATATGTATTTAAAATAATGGAAAATGCCAGAAGCCATATAGAAAACATCATCGTAAAGGGAAATACCCGCACAAAAGACTTTGTAATTCTCCGTGAAATTCCTCTGGAAACCGGTGATATTTTCTCCAATACAAAAATCATGAACGGCATGAGAAATCTGTATAACCTGCAGTATTTTTCTGCTGTCGTTCCAGAAGTATTGCCCGGCTCTGAAGAAAACCTGATTAATCTTGTATTTTCTGTTGAAGAACAAAGTACAAC
>JAEELR010000257.1 GCA_016282835.1 Treponema sp.
TATTTTATTGAAATTCACAAGGTTTTACAACGGTACAGTTTTTGAGGACCGCCTGTTCAGGGAGGGGCTATGAGGCAAAAAAAATCCCGGCGGTCGCCGGGATTCAATAATTTAGGGTTTATTACAAACCCTAAAAACGGCGAAGTCAAGGCTTTAAGCGTATGCGTGCCTTGACTCGACGTATTATAGGCTGAAAATTTTTATTCAGCCTGCAAAACGGCGAAGTCAAGGCTTTAAGCGTATGCGTGCCTTGACTCGACGTATTGTTATTCGCTCATATTTTTATTATCTTATAGTTAGATTTTTATGAGTCTTAAAAAAGGAGTTTTTTTATGTTTAAAAAAATTAAAGTTTTACTTGCAGCTTTGGTAATGCTTGGTGCCGGTTCTGCATTTGCAGATGATTTTGACTGGTCTCAGTGCTGGTGTAATTATGGTGGCGGAATCAAAGAAGGTAATATTCTTGTAAATATTGATGGCGGTATTAACTATGTAGATCTTACTTATGCTGGATATAATGGATTCTGGTTTATTCCAACAGTAATGGTAGATGTTCAGTATGCAAAACCAATCTGGAAGCTTCCATTTGCTTTCGGTGGATATGCTGGAGTTCGTGCTTCTGGTTATAAAGTTTATACTTATGAAAATGGAAGCTATGTTTATAAAGATGTTTCTAAGTTCACTATTTTTGGTGGTGCAGAAGCTTCTTATCACGTTATGCTTCCTCCAAAAAATCTTGATGTATATGCTGTAAACAGAATTGGATTTGGAATTCCTATTGTATCTGGTTCATATGCTGCTCCATATGTTGTAACTGATTTCCTTGATTTCAATATCAGCTTTGGTGCTAACTACTTCTTCAGTGACAACTTTGGCTTGAACCTTGAATTGGGTGCTCCAGTCAGCAAATTTGGTATAACATTGAAGTTTTAAATTATAAGAAGTTTTGACTATCCTGGTGTATAACTAGTGTTTTTTATTGATGAAAGACTTGTAATACACTAGAATATCAGTAAATTAAGAAAATTAATTAGTTCCGAAGCAGAAAGTTTTTCTATTTCTTTTCAGGATCATAAAGGAGCCTGTCAGGAAAGTCGGAACAATCAATATCCAAGGGAATCATGAAGGAGTCCCAAGGAAAAAGAGGTACTATTATGGCTTTAAGACCAGAATGGGAAGGATTTAATCCTAGCGGTTTATGGACAAGCGAAATTAACGTTCGCGACTTTATTCAGGCTAACTACACACAGTATGATGGAGACCAGTCATTCTTAGCTGGACCAACTGCTGCTACTAACAAATTGTTCGATGAACTTCAGAGATTACAGAAAGAAGAACACAACAAGAAATCAGTTGGTTTGGATGGCAAAGAAAGAACTGGCGTTCTTGACATGGACACAGATGTTGTAACTGGACTTACTTCTCATCCAGCTGGATACATTGGCCCAGACGGAAAAGAACTTGAACAGGTTGTTGGTCTTCAGACAGATAAACCATTGAAGAGAGCATTTATGCCATTCGGTGGAATTAAGATGGCTGAACAGTCATGCGAAATGTATGGCTACAAACCAAATCCTGAATTACATAAAATCTTTACTGTATATCACAAGACACACTCAGATGCTGTATTTGATGTATATACACCAGAGATTCGTAAGGCTCGTAAGGCTCACATCTTAACAGGTCTTCCTGATACATACGGACGTGGTCGTATTGTTGGTGACTATCGTCGTATTGCTCTTTACGGTATTGATTACCTTATTGAACAGAAGGAAGCTGATAAAGCTAACTGTGGAAACGGAACAATGACAGAAGATATCATCCGTCTCCGCGAAGAAATTGCAGAACAGATCAAAGCTTTGAAGGGAATGAAAGCTATGGCTGCCCTTTATGGTTATGATATTTCTAAACCTGCTACAAATGCTAAAGAAGCATTCCAGTGGCTTTACTTCGGATACCTTGCTGCTATTAAAACACAGAACGGTGCTGCAATGTCTGTAGGAAGAATTTCTACATTCCTTGATATTTACATTGAACGCGATCTTAAAAACGGCACAATGACAGAAAAAGATGCTCAGGAACTCGTAGACCATATCGTAATGAAATTCAGAATGGTAAAGTTTGCTCGTATTGAATCATACAATCAGTTGTTCTCTGGAGACCCTGTTTGGGCAACTCTTGAAGTAGCTGGTATGGGTGTAGACGGTCGCTCAATGGTAACAAAGAACGACTTCCGCTTCCTGCACACTCTTGAAAACATGGGACCAAGCCCAGAACCAAACCTTACTGTACTTTATACAAAGCGTCTTCCAAAGAATTTCCGCGAATACGCTGCATATATTTCAGTTATTACTTCATCAATCCAGTACGAAAATGATGATGTTATGAGACCAATCTGGGGTGATGACTATTCAATCTGCTGTTGTGTTTCTGCAACTCAGACAGGTAAGGAACTTCAGTTCTTTGGTGCACGTGCTAACCTTGCAAAAGCTCTTCTTTACGCTATTAACGGTGGAAAAGATGAATGCGACGGCTTAACTCCATATGCTCAGGTTGGACCGGAGATTGCTCCAATCACTTCAGAGTATCTTGATTACAATGAAGTTATGAGAAAGTACGACATCATGCTTGAATGGCTTGCAGGTCTTTATGTAAACACATTGAACCTTATCCATTATATGCATGATAAATATTACTATGAAGCAGCAGAACTTGCTTTAATCGATACAAATGCAAGAAGAACATTTGCAACAGGTATCGCAGGTTTCAGCCATGTAGTTGATTCACTTTCTGCAATTAAATATGCAAAAGTAAAAGTTATCCGCGATGAAAAGGGACTTGCTAAAGACTTCGTAACTGAAGGCGAATATCCAAAATACGGAAACGATGATGACAGAGCTGATGAAATTGCAATCTGGCTTCTTAAAGACTTTATCGGTAAAGTAAAGAAACACCATACATACAGAGATGCTGAACCTACAACATCAATCCTTACAATTACTTCAAACGTTGTTTATGGTAAGGCTACTGGTGCTCTCCCAGACGGAAGAAAAGCAAAGGCTCCATTTGCTCCAGGTGCAAACCCTTCTTATGGTGCAGAGCAGTCAGGCTTGATTAAGTCTTTGAACTCTGTTGCTAAAGTTCCATACGAATATGCACTCGATGGTATTTCTAACACACAGACAATCAGCCCAAATGCTTTAGGACATGATGATACAGAAAGGACAAATAATCTTGTTAACGTTTTGGACGGATACTTTGCTCAGGGTGCACACCACTTGAATGTAAACGTATTCGGTGTTGAAAAACTTTTGGACGCTCAGGCACATCCTGAAAAGCCAGAATATGCAAACTTCACAATCCGTGTTTCTGGTTATGCCGTTAAGTTTATCAATCTTACTAAAGAACAGCAGGACGATGTTATTTCTAGAACTTGTCACGGTTCACTGTAATTTTAGACTGTACAGAAAGATAAATTCAAATAAATTGAATTTTTAGAGTGTACTTGTTAATATACCACTTGGCGTTAATTGCTGAGTGGTATTTTTTTTTGAGGTAGTTTATGAGTGCAGGTTATATTCATTCTACAGAAAGTTTTGGTTCTGTTGACGGTCCAGGAGTTCGTTACATTATTTTTACGAGCGGATGTCCTATGCGATGTAAGTATTGTCATAATCCTGACACATGGAATCTTACGGGCGGAAAACTTATGGAACCAAAGGATTTGATTTCAGACGCCTTAAAATGTAAATCATACTGGAATAAATATGGCGGCATTACAGTTTCCGGCGGGGAGCCTCTGTTTCAGCTTGATTTTTTACTGGAACTTTTTACGCTGGCAAAAGAAAAAAATATAAATACATGCATTGATACTAGCGGTGCGCCTTTTACAACTGAAGGTGAGTGGTTTGAAAAGTTTAATAAGCTTCTGCCTTTGTGTGATCTTTTTTTACTTGATATAAAACACATTGATGAAGATGAACATTTAAAGCTTACTTCACACACAGGTAAAAATATAAAGCAGCTGTTTAAGTATCTGGACGAAAAGAAAAAGCCAATATGGATAAGGCATGTTCTGGTTCCGGGCTTTACGGATAATGATGAATATTTAGAGCGGACAAGAGATTTTATCCGTGAGCTTCATAATGTTGAGCGTGTTGAAATTCTACCTTATCATTCACTTGGAAAAATGAAGTACGACAAGCTGGGTCTTGATTATCCTTTGAAAGAAACACCAAGTCCTTCGAAGGAGAGAATTGAAAATGCAAAGCGTATATTGGAATGTGAGAAATATAATGAATGGAGAAAAACATTAGAATAAACCGTATCTTTATTTTATTTTAATTGTTATTTGTGTATATTTGAACAGACTGAATTTATTTAATAATGATGAGACTTATTTTGGAGAGTAATTTTATGTCTTTTAGGAAATCCCTTTTAGTTACTATAGGATTTTTTTTGTTTTCTACAGTTGTTTTTGCACAGGAAAATAAAATATTGAATTTGTCAGTTGAAGATGCAGTGGAACTTGCCCTGAAAGAAAATATTTCTATAAAGCAGAGTAACCTTTCTTTAGATTCATCTAAGCGGAGTAAAGATACTTCCTGGAATTCACTTTTGCCTTCAGTTACTGCAAGCGGAACTTATAATGACGGCCTGAAGGAAAATGCACAGACAATTTCATTGGGAGTGAGAGCCTCTTTAGCTATAAACGCTGCAATGGTTGAAGCAATAAAAGCTGCTAAACTGAATTATGAAAAAGCTAAAATCGATTACGATAATGCGGTAAGAACTATCGAACTGAATATCAGAAAAACTTATTATAATCTTTTGGTCTTGCAGGAAACAGTTTCAATCCGCCAGAATTACGAAAGAACTTCTAAGCAGCAGTATGAATCAAACCTTGCAAAGTATAAACTGGGAGCGGTTTCAAATATTGACCTTCTGTCTTCTCAGGTTTCCTATCAGCAGGCAACGCTTGATACAATTTCTACAAACGATGCATTTAATTCTGGTCTTTCGCAGTTTAAACAGCTTTTGGGTTTGTCTCAAAGTGAAAACATAAAGCTTACTGATTCTATTTCAGATTTTGTGAGTTCTAAAAATATTTCTCTGGATGAAATTCAATCTCAGAACGGAAAACTAAAGAGTCTTGAAAGTCAGCTTTCAGTGGCTAATGCAAATCTTTTAACGGCACGCCTGAAAACCTGGACACCAACAATTTCTGCCCAGTACGGTTTTGATTATACGGGGCTTTCTGCAACAGACTACGATTTTAAAGATTCTAATTCCGTTACACTTTCTGTTTCATTGCCTTTAGACAGTTTTCTTCCTTTTTCTCAAAGCGGACAGTCAATTGCTAATGCAAAAGATAATGTAAAAAATATTGAATTGCAGATAGAGCAGGCAAAAGCTTCTTATGAAATCGAAATAAATGATTGCCTTACAAAAATAAACCGTTCAAAAGATAATTTAAAACTTTGCGAAGAAAACATTGTGCTTTCAGAAAAGACTTACAACTTTGCAAAAGACGCTTATGATCATGGAACCAGAGATTTGTTGACTTTACAAAATTATCTCGACAGATTTAATACATCAAAATTTAATTTAATGCAGGAACAGTATTCTTTAATTTGTGCCGTTCTTGATTTAGAAAATATACTTGGAGTTCCATTCGGGACATTTTACGGAAGGGGTGAATAAATGAAAAAATCTTCAGTAGTAAGTTTAGCGATTATATCAGCTTGTGTTTTATTAATCGGCTTTGCAATTTTTAGTTTAATTTCCAGCAATAAGAAAAAATCACAAAGCACTTTTGGCATGCAAAGAGGTGGAGCCGATACTGTTATTTCTGTAAGGACACAGGAAGCTAAAGTTTCAACCCTACATGATTATGTAAATACAAATGGTGAAATTCGCCCTGAAACAAGTGTTGATGTTTTTCCTGAAATTGGCGGAAGAATTGTAAAAGTAAATGTTGCACTCGGTTCTAATGTAAAAAAAGGAGAAGTGATTGCAGAAGTAGATCCAAGTTCTCCAGGCGCACAATATGCAAACAGCCCGGTCTATGCTCCTATCAGCGGGACTGTAACTTCGACTCCATTAAAGCTCGGGACAAAGGTTAGCGTTCAGTCTCCTATAACTACAATTGGTGATGTAGAAACTTTGCAGGTAAAAGCTTCAATCCCGGAGCGATATGTTGCAGCTTTAAAAACCGGCTTAAAAGCAAACATAGTTTTAGTTTCATTTCCTGATGTTGTATTTAATGCAACAGTAACTCATGTTTCTCCTGTAGTAGATCAGACGAGCAGAACTAAAGAAGTGATTTTAGATTTTGATAGAAAAGATTCCAGAATTAATGCAGGAATGTTTGCTAAAGTTAAACTCTATACATATGATTATGCAGGCTGCATTACGGTTCCAGAAAATGCTGTTATTGATAAAAACGGACAGCCTTGTGTTTATGTTGTTGAAGAAAAAGAAGTTGAAGTAAAAACTGAAGAAAAAGAATCAGTGCCGCAGGAAAGTGAAAGTGCTCCGGCTGAAAAAGAAAATACAATTCAGCAGGTGGTTCGCCTTGTAAAAGTTGAAACTGGAAATACTGTTGATAATGTTATTCAGATAAAGAGCGGTGTAAATGCTGGTGAAAGAATTGTTGTAGAAGGAATGCGAGTTCTTTCAGATGGTGCTGTTGTAAAGGATATTTCAAAATGATTAGTGAAAAAACTCTAAGACATCCTATATTAACTTTAATGTTTTTTGCCCTTCTGGGAATAATGAGTCTTTTTACAGTAAGTAATATTTCGGTTGCCTTGTTCCCTGATATCGATATGCCGTATTTGATGGTATTTGCAAATTATCCGAATGCAGGTCCTGAATCTGTAGAAAAATCTGTAACGAATCCTATAGAAAATGCCCTTGTAAGCTTGAGCAATTTGAAAAACATTTATTCAAGTTCATCGGAAGGAAGCTGTACGGTTTCGCTGGAATTTAATTACGGTACAGATCTTGACCTTGCTACAAATGATGTGCGCGACAAGCTTGATCGTGTAAAACGTGCTCTGCCGGATGATGTAACTCCAAGTATATTTAAAATGGACAGTAATTCTATGCCGATTATGAGAATTGCTTTGAGAGGAAACCGCACTGTAAACGAATTAAAGCTTATTGCTGAAAATGATGTAGTTGATATTATTGAACAGGCAAACGGTGTTGGTGAAGCCGATGTAATGGGAGGCCGTTCGCAAATCGTAAGAATTGAATTAGAGCAGAACAGACTTCAGGCATATAACTTAACGCTCACAGCCGTAAGTTCATCTTTAGCAAAACAGAATTTAGAGCTTGGCGGCGGTTCAATTACAGAAGATAAATTTGACTATTCAATCAGGACTGTCGGAGAATATTCAAGCCTTGAAGAAATAAATGATACAGTAATCACCACAGTTAACGGGTACGATGTAAAACTTTCTGATGTTGGCCGTGCATTTATGGGATATCAGGATGCTTCAAATGTTGTATACATTAATGGAACTCCGGGAATCTATGTAAGCGTTACAAAGCAGTCAGGAGAAAACAGTGTTGCCGTTGCAAATGAAGTCTATAAAAAAATAGAGCAGTTAAAATCAACACTTCCGTCTGATGTTACTTTGGAAATCATTCAGGACTCTACGGAAGGAATCCGTGATGCTATAAATACTTTGATGACCAGCGCATGGCAGGGACTTTTACTTGCGGTAATTATTCTTTTTGTTTTCCTGTGTTCTATAAAGAGTACATTGATTATTGCAATTTCAATCCCGCTTTCAATTTTAATCACTCTGCTTGCAATGAATATTTGCGGAATCACTTTAAATATGATGACAATGACCGGCCTTATCTTAGGTGTAGGAATGATTGTAGATGCATCGATTGTAATCCTTGACAATATTTATGCTTACAGAAGTCGTGGCGCTAAACCTCGCGTTGCTGCAATTCTTGGTTCCAGTGAAATGATAATGTCAGTATTTTCCGGAAACCTTACGACAATCTGTGTATTCGTTCCATTTTTGTTTTTCTTAAAAGATCTGGGCTTTATGGGACAAATGTTTAAAAGCATTATCTTTACTATTGTAATTTCTTTGCTCAGCAGTCTGCTTGTTGCTATTTTCCTTGTCCCTGTTCTGGCAGGACATTTCCTTCCTTTAACAAACAGAAATGAAACTCCTGTAAAATCTGCATTCTTTAAGGGTCTGTACGGAATTTTCAATAAGGGTTTTGAAGCAATCGAAAAGGTTTATAAAAAGGTTTTAAATGCTGCCTTAAACCACAGGGCTGTTACAATAATAGTTTGTGTAACACTTTTGCTTTCTTCATTTATTTTCTTCCCGACACTTAGAATCAGTATGATGCCGGGCGGACACGATGACAGCGTTACGGTAAGAATTACACTTCCTGTAGGAACAAGTCTTGAAGAAACAACAAATGTGGTTTTACAGTTCCAGCAGATTGTTGAAGAAGAAATACAGGGATACAAAACTTTAATCACAAGTATTGGCGGAGGAAGAAGAAACGGTTCAAGCTATTCCGGTAATATTCAGATTCAGCTCCCGGAAAGCAGCAAGCAGATTGATAATGATGTAACGATTCAAAATAAACTGCGTAAACATTTTGCCGACTTCACTGATGTTAAATTTTCATTTGGTCAGGGAATGAGACAGCAGATGGCGGGCGACGATATTGATATTGTTTTGCGTTCTGCATCTTTGGATAAAGCAATGACTGTTGCTAAGCAGATCAGAGATGTAATGGAAAATATTGCTGATGTCGGTGAACCCACAATTGATACAAACGAAGGTCTCCCACAGGTTGAAATAGAAATTGACCGCGAAAGAGCATATAATTTTGGTGTAAGTGTTTATACTGTTGCAAACGAAATTAATGCCTGCATTGAAGGTGTTTCAAGTACCGTGTTCAGACAGGCAGGTGAAGAATACACAATGTATGTAATGCTTAGACCTGAAGACAGACAGAATGTAATTGATCTGGAACAAATTTATGTAATGGGAAAAACAGGCCTTGTAAGCGTTTCAAATTTTGCGAATGTAAAAAAAGGTGTAGGTCCGGTTACAATCAGTCATGAAAACAGAACAAAGATTGTACATATAACTGCAAACAATCTTTCTACAAAAGACAACACTGTAGTTGAAAAAGAAATTAAAGATGCAATTGCAAACACCTTTATTATTCCGGAAGGAGTTTTTGTTTCATACGAAGGTTCTTCAAAAGAGACAAAAGAAATGATGTTAATTGTCCTGAAGATTTTAGGCATGGCAATAATTCTCGTATTTGGTGTAATGGCGGCAACTTACGAAAGCTGGAAGGCACCGTTTATAAACCTGTTTACAATTCCTTTTTTAATCATTGGCGTTGTATTTATTTATAAGATTACGAATCAGCCTTTAAGTATGATGAGCGCTGTTGGACTTATAATGCTCGTAGGTATAGTTGTAAACAATGGTATTATTTTGGTTGACTACACAAATCTTCTGCGGGAGCGTGGAATGAAATTAAAGGAAGCCTGTCTTGAAGCGGGAGTGAGCAGATTGCGCCCGGTTTTAATGACAACGCTGACAACAATTTTGGGCATGATTCCAATGTGTTTTTCTACAAACGGTACAGCAGGAATAGTTCAGCCGATTGGAGTTGCTGTAGTTGGAGGCCTTACTTCATCAACATTCATAACGCTGTTCTTTATCCCTGTTCTATATTCTCTGTGGATGAAAAAAGAGAAAACCAATAAGCTGCGTGTAAAAGTAAATTTAGACTTGCCGCAGGATTTGAGTAAGGTAGAAGATATTCGTGAAATTGAAGAGGATGAATGATTATGTATAGAGTAGAAATCATATCGAATAAATCTGTAGAAGAAGACATAACAGACACAATAGATACTTACCTGCCTCAAGTTCTGTATACAACGATTCCTTTAGTTTATGGAAAAGGCCGCGATGACAGGAAAATGGGAACTTCAACCTGGCCTGAGACAAATTTTGTTTTGGTAAGTTATATAGAAGATAATGATTATGACAGGATGAAAGAAATTGTTCGCGCCGTAAAAGAGAGGTTTCCCCGCGAAGGAATAAAAATGTTTGCGGTAAAAACAGAAGAGTTATAGGGAATGCGAAAGAAACAGAAAGAAAAAATAGATGATATAAAACTTAAATCTGGAAGAAAGGCATATATTAAACTTCTTTCCTACAGTACTTTAATGTTGAACTGTCTTTTGATTTTAGTTCAGATTTCTTTGTTCTTTATTTTCACAAAATATCTGGAACCGTATTCAAAATATTTCTTTGGCGGTAGCGTTGCGCTTTCTCTTGTGTTTTTAATTTATCTGGTAAATTGTCCGGGGAAAAATGAATTTAAAATTGCCTGGCTTTTACCTGTAATCGTAATGCCGTTGTGGGGAATCGTTTTATATTTTATTACAAATGAAAATAGCGGTGCAAAATACATTTCGTTCCGGCTAAAAAAATTAAAGAAGAAAACGCACAAAGTTTTAGTAGAAGAAACAAATCAGAAAAAAGTAAAAAAGCTTTATCCAAAAACCTGCGACATTGCATCTTATCTTTTAAACAAAGGAAATTTTCCTTCTTATGTTGATTCATCCGTAAAGTATTTTTCATCCGGTGAAAGTGTATTTAAAGATATATTGGAAAATGTAAAAAAAGCTGAACGATTTATTTTTATTGAATTCTTTATAATTGAACCCGGAAAAGCCTGGAATGAATTGTTTGAGATTTTAAAGCAGAAAGTGAAAGAAGGAGTTGATGTAAGGCTTCTCTATGATTATTTAGGCTCAGTGCAGTTTTCAAGTAAAAAGGTTGTAAACTACTTGAATGAAATTGGAATAAAGACTCAATGTTTCAGGCCGTTTATTCCCGTTTATGACACAAGTTTAAATAGCCGTGACCACAGAAAAATTTTTGATATTGATTCCAGAATTTGCTATACCGGCGGATTCAATATTACTGATGAATATGTAAATTATGAACACCCGCGCTTTAATTACTGGAAAGATTCTGCCATTAGAATAAGCGGTGAAGCCTGTAATTCATTTACTGCAATGTTCCTGCAATTATGGTTTGTACAGAACAGGAAAGTTGAACTGGGCGAAGCATACATAAAGAGTTTTTTCTATAAATCAAAAGGCGTGCAGGAGAATAATGGAGTTTTAATTCCTTATGGAGATGATTCTTACAACAAAGAAGATTTGGCAGAAAACGTTTACTATTATTTGATTTCAAGGGCACATACTTATGTTCACATCATGACGCCGTATCTTGTTATTGATAACACAATGCTTAATGCACTTTACTTTGCAGCAAACCGCGGGGTTGAAGTTTCATTGATTGTTCCGAATAAATACGATCACTTTGTAACCTATTGTGTTGGAAGGCGATATATAAATCTTCTTATAAAAAATGGAGTTCATGTATATGGATATCAGAAAGGTTTTGTACACGCAAAGAGTTTTGTTTCGGATAATAAGAGAGCCTGTGTCGGTTCCGTTAATTTAGACTATAGAAGTTTTTATCATCACTTTGAATGCGGCACTTATATTTACAGCAACACAGAAATTCAAAAGATTGAAGAAGATTTCCAGAATACAAAAAAGGATTGCATTGAAATCACTTTAGATGAATATAAAAAGATTCCGTGGATTCAGAGAGTTATCGGCTATATCTTCAGGGTTTTTGCGCCCTTGCTCTAATTTCGTTCTGGCAGAGACTGTCGCACAATTCATTGTATTCGATTCCTGCGTGTCCCTTTACCCAGTGCCATGAAACGTTCAGCGAATTATTCAGTTCATCAAGTTTAATCCATAGCTCCTGATTCAGGACACTTTTTTTACTGGCAGTTTTCCAGCCGTTCTTTTTCCAGTTTATAATCCATTGAGTGATTCCATTTTTCACATACTGGCTGTCGGAATACAAAGAAATATTTCTGTTTTTTAGTTCAGTGTTTTTATACACAAAATCCAGTGCACTGATTGCTGCAGTTAATTCCATTTTATTGTTGGTGGTTAAATTATCGCCGCCGCTTAAAGTGATTTTTTTTTCATCGTAAAGTACAACGCACCCCCATCCACCAGATCCCGGGTTTCCGCTGCATCCGCCGTCTGTGTAAATAACTACTTCGTTTTCCATGAGTGTGATTATAATGAATCTGGCCTTTTGTAGCAATTTGGGGGAACGATGTAGGCTTTAAATAGTGATGCGATGATTTTGTTGTGTTTGAACTCACAAGATATGTGGTGGTTGAGTATAATCGAAACCACGTGTTTCACTATAACCATTTATATTATTATGTGATGGTTGAGCCCGTTGAAACCACCTCTCAAAAAAACTTGCGAACTCAAAATTCCTATGCGCTTGTATTATGTTGTTTAAATTTTTTAATTTCGTGTAAAAGTGAGTTGTTAGAAAATCGGGAATTAAAGCAGGATGTAAAAAATGAAATCACATCTTCAAAGCAAAAATTACTTGATTATGCAGTGACTGGAAATTATAAGATTGACGAAGAACAGATACAAAAAGATGTTCTTGTTGCATTTAATTCAATGAATAATAATTCATCCACAGCAAGAAGTGTTGGACAGGAAGTAACACTTTCAAAAATTCAAAGCGAAAAATATGAAGTTCCACAAAAACAAAAAAACGCTCGTTCTGCAGCAGTAGAAAGTTACGAAGATATAGATTTTTCTGTATACGAAATAAACAGTGAAAGCGGAAAGTCTTTTGCAATAACAAGTAACGACCGCCACATAGGTGAAATTATAGCAATTGCCGACGGCGAATTTGAAACAGATATAAGTGATGATCCATTTATGCAGATTGTTGCAGCTGGACTTGAGAATCATATAAATAAAACAGTAGACGAATGGAATTCGCTGACTAAATAATATAAGAGTTGGTAAAAACAGTTATGTATCTTACGGAATGTAAAATTGGAATAGGATAAAAGAAGTTGGCTGGACAGACAGAATGTATGATTGGTCAGAAATATTAAAAAGGGAAACAATTTATGATTTGACAGAGAAAGGACAAGTTCAGCTTCAAGCTTTTTTGTATGAAGTAGCTGAAGAAATAGGTGTAGATTACGGCGTTAAAGGAACATTTGGTAATGATAATAAGGTTCGTACTGCATTAAGAAAATTTGGATTTAATTCAACTCTTACTGATTATGATTCAAGCGCAGTAAAAGCTTCTCTTTCGAAGGGGTTACCTGTTTATGCCGGTGGGTTTGGTACTTGGAGAAAAGGAAAATTTTTGTGGTGGAAAACAGATTATATAATATATAATGATGGACATACATGGGTTATAGATGGCATTGCAAAATTACAAGTCAATGCATGGAATTTTAAAATTAATAAAGGGGAAATTTTTAGTACAAATTTTATGCATTGCAATTTAGGTTGGGGAGGCTCTTACAATGGTTATTATATGGATGGACTTTTTGATACAACTGCATCAATCATAACAGATAATCAAGTAAAAAGAAGTGCAGAAAGCAATCCGTATAACTATCAATTCAAATTGAAACTAATTACACATATTAGTAAATAAAGGAGTTTTAAATGAAATTAAATAGGTATAAGTTATTTTTATTATTTGTTTTATTACTTAATCTTTTTAGTTCCTGTTATTATGATTATGAAGAAACAAATCTTGATACAGTAAAATATGAGGAAGAAAAAAAATTATGGAATCAAAAGGATATAAAAAATTATTCATACATTTATGAGCACCAGAAAGGATCTGTTCCTCCACCTGATAGTTATTTTATAGAAGTTAAAGATGGAAAATATAATGTAAGTAAATTAGAAGAATGGTATTATAGCTATGAAAAATATTGCATCTTGTGTAAAAAAGATGGTAAAACTCCAGACTCCGTAATTAAGTTTTGCTATGATAAATATTTCGAAAAATGTAATGAGAAAGGTGAATCTCCAGTTTCGTATGAAGAATATGTTAAAAATATAAATGTAACCAATGAAGAGAATTTAAAAAATATGGATGAATTATACACCTACATTTATGATAAATCTCAACGAAATGGCAGAAAAGTTAGAATTAAAATTGAATATGACGAAGAATTAAACATTCCAACATTTTTTGAAAAGCGAACAGTTGCATCAAATGTTCATCGGTATGTCATAGATGAAAGAATTTTTGTTTATGATTTTAAAATAATCGAATAAAAAAAGGGTTATTAATGTTTCCTGTTTTATGTAAATATCAGGAGGATTAATTGTTAATTGAGCATTGTGCATTGTGAAACACGTGGTGGAGGGCTTTGTTCTGATATGCTCAACCACCACGCACCTTGAGAAAAACATTTTATTTGTGCTATTATTTTGCGAAAGTCCCAGTTTTAGATGGAGAAGATTATGAAAAAGATTTCTGAGTTAATGGATTACAGACCAAGTATTAAAGTTGTTGATGCTACCTTGCGTGATGGTGGACTTGTTAATGAGTTTTATTTCCCTGAAGATTTTGCAAAGGCTTTGTACGAAACAAATGTTAAAGCCGGTGTTGATTATATGGAGTTTGGATACCGTGCTTCAAAAGAAATTTTTGATGTGAATAAATTCGGTCCGTGTAAATTTAGCGATGATGATTATATCCGCAGTATTGTAGGCGATAACGACACAGATTTGAAAATTGCAATTATGGCTGATGTTGGCCGCTGTGATTATAAAAACGATATTGTTGAAAGAGCAAACAGCCCTGTTGATTTAGTACGCGTTGCCTGTTATCTTCACCAGATTCCTACAGCAATCGAAATGATTGAAGATGCACACAAAAAGGGATATGAAACAAGCTGCAATATTATGGCTTTGTCTACAGTTCAGGAAAATGATGTTAAGGCTGCTCTTGAAATTATTGCAAAGTCACCGGTTGATGTTATTTATATTGTAGACAGTTACGGCTCAATTTATCCTGAAGCAATGGCCCGCGTCTGTGATGTCTTTGGTGAAATCGCTTCAAAGTATAATAAGAAGCTTGGAATTCATGCACACGATAATCAGAAGCTTGCATTTGCAAATACAATTGAATGTTGCGGAGACGGTGTTGATTATCTGGATGCAACATATCTTTCTATGGGACGAGGTGCCGGAAACTGTGCAATGGAACTTTTGCTCGGATTTTTGAAGAACCCAAAATATAATGTTCTGCCGGTAATTAAATTTATAGAAAACCATATGATCCCGTTAAAAGAAAGCGGAGTTGTGTGGGGCTACGATTTACAGTATTTAATGACAGGCTTATTTAATCAGCATCCGCGAACTGCAATTTCATTCACAAAGGATAAAAGAAAGGATTATACAACCTTCTATACAGAAACAATGACAATGGATTAATCCTGAAAAATCCAATGATAGAAAAATCCAATAGTTCACAATTTGTTCTATATAAAGTACACTGAGTGAACTATGGAAATAATAAAAACTTTTTTAATCGGAATAGTTCTTGGTGTTGCAAATATAATCCCCGGAGTTTCTGGCGGAACCCTCGCTGTTATTTTTAAGGTGTATGATAAGTTCATAGGAATTTTTAATTTATCTACCTGGAAGAAAAACTGGAAATTTAATCTGTTTATAATTCTGGGACTTGGCAGCGGAA
>JAEELR010000028.1 GCA_016282835.1 Treponema sp.
GTTCGCCAGAAGATTGAAATTACAGATTTAATTCTTCTGGTATTTTTGATTTCTTTAATAGTCAGTCTTGAGGGTGCAACTATTTTTACGGTTCTTCATGTCTTTACAGGATACAAAGAAGATTCTCAGGTAAAGTTTATGTATGCACTTTTAAGCAGCAACAGTATTTCGGTTTTCATTTCTGCATGGCTTCCTCGGGTTCCTGTAAATATTCTTGATAAGGCAATAAGCATTTGTATCGGCTGGGCAAGCTTCAGGGGAATTAAAAAACTTATTGCTCTGGTAGAAAAAGCTTAACCTGGGTACCTGTTTCTGTATCACTTTTTATTTCGAGACTTGCATTTAAAAGTGCAGCCCGGCTTTTCATTCCCTTTATTCCAAGATGAGTGTTTTCAGAAATTATATCTTCTGAAACCTTATCTTCGTTTTCTTTAACATTGGCTTTTGTCGTTTCTGACATTCCAATTCCATCATCACTAATCAAAAATAAAAGGCCTCTTTGAGAATCAGAATTTGCTGAATTTTCTTCGCGCATAATTACACTTATTTCGCTTGCCTTAGAATGCTTAATGGCATTGTTAATGCTTTCCTGAACAATTCTGAAAATATGTAGTTTTTGTTCAGTTGTGATTTTTGCCAGAAGCTCTGATGTCTCTGCATAAAACTTACATTCAATGCCGCCTGATTCATTTGTATTCTCGCATAATTCTGAGAGTAGTTGTGTAATGGAAGCGCTTTCTATTTCGCTTGGTGTAAGGTTTCGTATTATGTTGCGGATGTTTTTAAGATTTTCTTCTTCGATTTTCTGGATTTTCTGCAGCAGGTTTTTTCCTTCCTCGGAAAGGTCTTTTGATTCATTGAGTTTATGAGTGTAGAGCAGGGCGGTTCGAATATCCTGGGTAACAGTATCGTGCAGATCACGGCTTATACGGCTTCGTTCATTTTCCTGTACCTGGGTAATTGTTTCAGTTACCAGACGCTCTTTTTTATTCTGCTCTTCAAGACTTCTGTTCTTGTCTTTATTTTTGATATAGGAAAGAAGAAAAAGTACAAAGGTAAGACATAGAAAAGATATAATAGAAAGAAGTTCAATAAACTGAAAAACGGCCAGATTTGTTTCTGAAGGATTCATAAGTCCATTTTGACAAAATCATCTTAGTTTTTCAAGCAAGCTGTTCCGGTCTCGGCAACCTATTTTGTCATAAATCAGACTGATATAGTTTTCAAGAGTTGACAGCTTGATCTGGAGTTTTGCTGCAATCTCTTCGTTTGGAAATCCATCCTGAATCAGTTTAACAACCTGCATTTCTCTTTTTGTGAGGACAGAAAAAAGAGAGGCCATTTCCATGAATGCACTGACAAGATCTGGCTGAACAAAGGACTTTCCTTCAGCAACTGTATTAATTGCATCAAGCAGCATTTTTTCATCACTTAATTTAGAAACAAAGCCCTTTGCTCCAACGTCTGAACTCATGGTACGCTCAATAAGAGCTCCTGAATCGTGGCTGGAAAAAATGACACTGGGAACGCCAGCCCTTGCAAGAAGTCTTACAGCTTCAAAACCTCTGAATGCATTTTCATCTTTTCCTTTAATCTGAATATCTACAACAGCAACAATCTGATCTTTTTCAATTTCTCCGATTTTTTTGATAATTGCAGGAAGCTCCTCAATACTCTCAGCCTCTGCAAAAATAGTCCAGTCAGAGTTTTCTGCAATGTAGGAAGAAATGCCTTTTCGAAGCATCTTATGGTCATCAATCAAAATCAGTTTTTTCATAGTTAAGAGTATAACATGAACAGGGTAATTTGTGGCTAGATGAAAGTCATAAAAAATGAATGAGTTAACTCATATTGATTTGCAAAGTTGTCATACTATTTTTCAGAAAACTTTGGAGATAGAATTAACTCATAAATTAAGGTCGGCGGACGAAAAAACGCGGAGGAAAAAAATTATGGGAATGTTAAAATCTTTTATTAAGGCCGTTGAAAGTATGGGGGAAGAAAGTGCCGATGAAAAACTTGAAAAATCTACGGAAGAATTATTAAATTCATTACATTCTGATCCTAATAATTCTGAAAATCGTAAAAAAGCAGCAGGCCTTGTAATAAGCACAATGTATACAGGATATTACGGAGATGCTGCTGACAACGCCTCTAAGTTTGCCGGAATTTACGGCGAAGAATTTTCATATCTCTATGTACCTATATGTAATATGTTGAGATCAGTTGACAATTATACAATCAATCCTGAGCATTATCGCCATGCAGATCATAAAATTTGTAATCAAATAATTGCTATGGCTTCTAAAATGGAAAATGTAAAGGTTGACCCCCAGATAATAACTGATTTTGTAGCAGCTATAGTAAATTTTATTGAAGGCAAGTTTGAAAAATATGATGAATCCATACGCAAAGAGCATGGAAAAGGAAGCGATGAATGGGCGAAGTTACGACACTATATTGAAGAGGCATGTTCTTCAATTTTTCTTTATAAAACTGTTGCTGAAACAATTGGCGCATATGAAAAGTTTGGAAGTCATTTTTCTGTTGGATTAGGCTTGAAAGATAAAGATTTTGCAATTCCAGGTCCTGTAAAAGCCTCTGCTTTTTCAAAATACAGCTTTATGAAATCTGTAGCAGAGCTGGAAGATGCAGAAAGCCTTCTTTCAATTTATGCATTGATTTGTAATTATGAAAAAGACAAGAGAAATAAGGTTAGTGTTTTCAGCGGTTCATGTAAGGCAAAAATCAGTCTGGATGGAAAACCTTTCTTAGGTAAGTCTTGTAAAATGTTGTTTAAATTCAGTGGAAAAAAGAAACGAAAGTTTGAAATTGCTGGAAAATTGAATGCAAAAAAACTTCCTGCTCTTTTGGAAAAAGCAAATGAATTTAAGCTTTGGAAAAAAGTAGAAGAAAAACCAGTTCTTGCTGTTTCTATAAAGCTGCAGGATGCAGAATTCTTTGAAAAGGTTTCAGAAATTCCTGAAATAACAAAAAGCATAGACGAAGAAAATGCTGCAATAAAAGAAATTCTTAATTCGAAATAAGAGAAAATATATCAGTTGCCAGGAAAATCTGGTGACTGATACATAAGTAACAGTTGGCGGACTTTAAGCGTAAGGAAATAAAGATGAAAAAAAAATTGACATTACTGTTTTTGTTAACTTTTGTGCTTTCTTCAATTTTTGCTGAATATTCAGAAAAAGACTTTGAATACAGATTTTTAAGTAAAAATCAAAAGAGCTTTTTAGCGAAAGTCGAAAAATCTGTAAACATTGATTCTGATTATCTGATGATAACTGAATATAAAGGAAAATCAAACGTTGTTGAGATTCCTAAAGAGATAGAAGGGTATCCTGTAATTGCTTCGGTTTTTCAGAATGATGGAAGGAATAATAAAATTACGAAAGTGCTTGTGCCTGAATCAATTATATGGCTTTCTTGTCCATATATCTGGCATAGTCGCAGTGAAACATATGAAAATCCTTTAAGTGCATCAATTGAATTAACTGGGAGCCGAAAAGCATTGTTGCTTATGAATGGCAGGTGCTTCAGATTTTTCAGAAAACTTCCTTACGATGTAAATATTCTTGTAAATGATGAGATACATTTTGGAAATGTCAGCACTGTAAAATGGTCAAAAAACTGGAAAACAAATCCTCATCCAAGAGACTGTACAGATTTTGGAATAAACAATCTTGATAATCCGGGATATTGGCAGGAATATAAACAGGTAAAAGTTAAGGGATTATGGTCTGATATAAAAGCTGGTTTTCAGAATGAAGGAGGTTTTTATATTCCACAGGTTTATGATGAATATAAATCAATTAAGGAGTTTATTTTTGAAGAAGGCTGTGAAGAAGTGACAAAATGTTTTTTGGGTAAATGTAATGAGCTGGAAAAAGTTATAATTCCAAAATCAATGAAATACATTTACAGAGGACATGCTAATTCTGGGTATACTTTATGCGGTGAAAATATTAAACAAAAGATTGAGATAGAAGTAGCGCCTGGTGCAAAAATTGATTTTGAAGCAGGCGGACAATTTGCTTCTATCATCCCGGAAGAAAAGGTTTCATTAAAAACCAGAAAAAGATTCCAGGAATTGGGATACAGGTTTGAATAAAAACACTCCATAAAAACAGGAACATTCAGCTGTTCCTGTTTTTTTATATAAGTTCAACCTACTTCCTACATATTCATTTTTTTACTATAATATGCTCCTATGAGTAACAATAACGAAAATCAGAACGAAAAGAGAGATCCACTGCTCTGTCACTGGGCAGATCAGATGGCTAACCAGATTATCCGTGAGAAGGGAGATCTGGATTCATACACCTGTGCTTCAGGAATCACACCTTCTGGAACAGTTCACCTTGGAAACTTCCGCGAAATTATTACTGTAGACTTAGTAGTTCGCGCCCTTCGCGACCGCGGTAAGAAAGTACGCTTTATTTATTCCTGGGACGACTACGACGTATTCCGTAAAGTTCCTGCTAACATGCCAGACCCTGAAATCCTTGAAAAATATCTTCGCTATCCTATTACCGAAGTACCTGATACAACCGGCCGCAACGA
>JAEELR010000258.1 GCA_016282835.1 Treponema sp.
TGATAACACAGATGTACATCGTTCTTGCGTGAAGGTCGATACCAATGTAAAATTGATGCTGGTTCTTATAGAATCTCATTAAGGTTCCCTCCAGTAAAAGTAGGATATTGTGCCCAGATAGGCTTATCTATCTTAGCATGAGAAATCTGGGGCCTTAATGATTTTCAAAGCTTCAAAGCCGACAGGCGGTCAAGCCGCCTGCGGTTTAAGCAATTGTTATGCCCACGCCCGCGCTGGGGCGGAAATAATTATAGAAATATAAAATTGTAAGGCAAATATTTTTTCTCCGTATCCAAAAACTTGGAAATGGAGAAAAATCTTGGATTCTCAAAAATGTCTTACTATTGAAGAAGTTGCTTCGAGAACAAATTCAAGTATAAAATTTGTTCGTCGCGAAGTAATTTCTGGAAATCTTAAATCTTTTAAAAGTCATAATCGTTATTACATAAACGAGGATGACTTCAATTCCTGGAAAGAAATTGAAAGAAAGACCTCTTTCGATTTCGATAAAATTCCCTCACCAAAAGAAGATGAAGTAAACTGGGTAGATATTTCAAAAGAAATGAATGAAATAGATGCCTGGAAAAATCCCTCAAATCTTACAGATTTTAATTTCATTGATTTATTTGCAGGTGCCGGAGGACTTTCCTGCGGACTTACTATGGCTGGTTTTAAACCTGTAGGTTCTGTAGAGATTCTTGAACCAGCAGTAAAAACATACAGAAGAAATTTTTCTGAAAATCATCATTTTGGTGAAGTTGTCGAAACAAGAGACATTCGAGAAGAAACTGTAAAAGCAGATTTGGTTGAGAAAGTAAAAGACATACATGTTCATCTAATTGCAGGCGGTTTTCCTTGTCAGGGGTTCAGTATGGCAGGAAACAGAATCGTTAACGATGAAAGAAACTCACTTTACAGAGAAATGCTCAATATCGTAAGCAGAATAAAACCTGATTTTGTTCTAATGGAAAATGTCGAAGGCTTGCGATCTATGCTTGGCGGTGAAGTTGAAAAGAAAATTATTTCTGATTACAAAGAAATTGGGTATGAAATAAATGTTACTGTCTTAAATGCCGCAGATTATGGAGTTCCACAAACAAGGCGAAGAGTAATTTTCATTGGCAACAGAATTGGAAAAAAGAATTATCATCCTTCTCCAATTTATTCTCCGGAAAAATATAAAACAGTAAAAGACGGTATTGAAAAATACTTAAACCTTAATGAGGACAAATCTTTCAACCATGAATTTACACGACACACAAAAGAAATGACCGAAAGACTCGGAAAACTTGAGCAAGGTAAATCTTTGTATGCAAATTATTCTGACGCTTGGAAAAGAGTCTTCTGGGACAAGCCTTCCCCAACTGTAAAAGAAAACCATGGTGGAGTTAATGTACATCCTCTTTTGCCAAGAGTAATGACGGCAAGAGAGTTAGCTTCGCTTCAATCTTTTCCTGAAGACTTTATTTTTGAAGGAACGAAGAAATGGCAGCTTGTGCAAATCGGCAATGCTGTTCCTCCACTATTGGGAAAAGCGGTAGGCCTTGCAATCAGAAAAAATCTTGAGGGAGAACTTGATAATGAATAAATACTACAACGAACTAAAGAATTTCCAGAAAAAAATTGAATTTTATGCAAAAGAAATTTTTAAAGTGTATGGTAATGAACTTCAGTTAAAACTTGAAGATTATAATTTACTTTCAAGTAAAAATAATGTAATTGAATCTTCAACTGCAACTGGATTTATTATTGAAGAATTTTTAGTTTCAAAATTAGAAATATATTCAAAAGAGCACAATTTACCGTATGAATACAAAATCCTTAGAAATGTCGGTTCTACAACAAATGCAAGTTATGATTGTTGGTGTATTTTAAATGAAAAAATAAAAGCACTTGTAAATGTAAAAATTTGTAAAGATGCTAATAATGCCGTGGCTGCAATAAATGAACTTCATCACGATTATGTAGAAACCAATCCAAACGAAGTAAAATGTTTTATGGTCCTAAAAATTCATTACAGCTTTGCTAATTCAAAGAAAGACAGTCAAAGAAAAATTATGATTGGTAAAATAGAATCCTATTTTCTAGAAGAAGTTGACTTTTCCAACGGACATAAACAGGATCATAGAAACTGGAGTCAAAATTTTAATGCCTCATCTGGAAGATTAAAGGTTTCCGATAAATTTAGAAGCGAATGTGTCGTGGAAGAATCTGAAATTTCATACGCAAAAACAACTGAATTTATAAAGATTATGCATAATCCATCAAAACAGTTAAAATATAAAATAGGCAATAATTCTAGTTTGATGATTGCAGAGCCTTCAGAAAAGTATGAGTAGTTTTTAAGTTTTAATATTATGCTTTTTATGTAAGTTAAAAATCACTTGACAGATACTACTGTTTAGCGTTAGTATACAAATATGATAAGGTCATTCGGGGATTCTGAAACAGAATTGATAAATAAAGGTCTTCGAAGTAGAAAACTACCGCCTACAATACAAAATGTTGCAAGGCGGAAACTTCGTATGATTGCATCAGCAAAAGAGGTTAAAGATTTACGAGTTCCCCCAGGAAATCATCTTGAGGAACTTGTAGGAAATCTGGCTGGCTTTTATTCAATAAGAATAAATGACCAATGGAGAATTATTTTTAGTTTTGAAAATGGAGGTGCAGATAATGTTAGAATCACAGACTACCACTAATGAAAAATTGCCAAACATTCATCCTGGTGAAGTACTCAAAGAAGAGTTCTTAATACCAATGAATTTAAGTGCATATCGGCTTGCAAAAGAAATTAACGTTCCGGAAACTCGTATATCAGAAATCATACGCGGTAAAAGAGCTGTAACTGCCGATACTGCAATTCGCTTTGCAAAATTTTTCGGAACAACAGCTGAGTTTTGGTTGAATCTTCAGAATCTCTATGATTTAGAGGAAGAAGAAAA
>JAEELR010000259.1 GCA_016282835.1 Treponema sp.
GCAGAATTCTGGGACTCTGAAGCTTCGGAAGGAACCTCATTTGTATAAAACTGATAAATACCAGTTCCCATTCCAAGCCCTATATACAGCCTTGAAAGCGGATAATAATAAAAGCCTAAGCCTAAGCCACCGCCGTAAAAAAATGACTGCTGTTGAAGGGCTTTAATTGCAGGAGTAGCTAAGGTACCTTCAAGACCAACTGTTAAAAAACCAAATAAATCTAAATCAGCCTGAACGGTTCCGTTAAAACTCGTATCATATTTATCATCCAGAGGAAAGCCAACCCCCGGAGTAACTCTAAATGTCAAATCTGTAGCAAAAAGGGATGTATTTAAAAACAAAACTAAAAAGGCAAAAAAAGCAATTTTATTTTTTTTCATAAATAATACTTTCTCCAAAAAACAATTTTAATTATATCACTATACAGTATAAAGTAATTTTTGCACAATTTCCATTTATAAAAACGATTTTGTCTTTTTTTCTATAAAAAAGCTGCTTGCAAAAACTGTAATTCATAGAATATCATTAAATTTATGGAAAAGTTTAAATCACAGCAAATGAACGAAAATAATCCCAACTGGGAACAATGTATAAAAAGAGAAAATTCCTTATACAAAAGAGGAAATTCTTACCGCTCGGAATTTGAAAGAGATTACACCAGAGTCCTGCACTGTCTGGCCTACAGAAGGCTTAAAAGAAAAACTCAGGTTTTCTATGCCCCTCAAAATGATCATATATGTACCAGAATAGAACACGTAAATCATGTAGCAAGTGTAAGCAAAACCATTGCAAAGAATCTTGGCCTTAACACAGAACTCACAGAAGCAATTGCTTTAGGACACGATATTGGTCACGCCCCTTTCGGACACACCGGAGAAGAAATCTTAAACTCTTTAATTACAAAGCAAAATGAAAAAGATATTCCTAAAAAGTTCTGGCACGAAAGAAACTCCCTGTTTTTTGCAGATTACATAGAAACTTTACAGGACCCTGAAGGAGCTGAAATAAACCTCGATTTAACTTATGCAGTAAGGGACGGATTCATCTGTCACTGCGGGGAAATTGACGAAAAATCCTTAAAGCCCCGCCAGAAAGCATTAGACCTGTACGATATAAAAAAAAGCGGAGTAACTGCCCCGTATACTTGGGAAGGCTGCGTAGTAAAAATTGCAGATAAAATTGCATTCCTGGGAAGAGACATAGAAGACGCAAAAGCCTACAACATATTAGATGCAGGCTGTGCAAGAAGAATTACAGAAATTGTAAAAGGCACACTTGGTTTTGGTCCAAACAAAAAGTTTTCTCAATTCACAACAAACGGAGTTCACCGCTCGGGACATGAAGTAAACACAACAGTCCTCATAAACGACATGATAGTAGACCTGTGTGAACAAAGCAGCATTGAAGAAGGACTTAAGTTCAGTGAACCATATTTTAAGTTCATAAAGGAATTAAAAAGCTTCTGCTTCTCAAATATCTATAATCACTGGCGGCTCGTGGAGTTTAAAAACTTTGCAACACAAGTTTTAGGCTGCATTTACCGCACTTTAATCAAGACACAGGAATTTGCGAAAAATAAAAATATGGAAGCAGCCCTTTCCTTCGCCCCGGATTTATGCACAACCTTTACTGAATGGCTTGTGAAATATTCAAATTATGACATAAAGCGCAAAAAGCAGATTCTATGCAAAACAAAACAAGTCTTTGACATTAACGATGATATAAGCTGGGAAAAATGCATCATTGAATACATCTCAGGAATGACCGACGATTTTGCAATAAAAGTATATAAGCAGATAATCTGGTTTTAGTTTTTTTTGGACGGAATTTTATCTTTAACCGAAACAAAAAAAACGGAGCCGCCTTAAAACTTAATAACTTAAGCTTTAAGACAGCCCCACATTTTATTTAATCCCTAACCCAGTGCTCCAGCCTTCGCTAGGCCGCTCATAGAAAAAACTCTCCCGAGTTTTTTCTACTACGGGCTTCTGCCCTGGCGTAGGTTTGTATTTTTTTTAGTCTTTAGCAAGAAGTTCAGCAAGTTTTTCTGCTGTAAATCCTAAATGCTCAGCAACTTTTAATGCAGGACCAGAAACACCGAATCTGTCGATTGTAAACAAATCTTCTTTCTTTGCATAAGCTTCCCAGCCCATTCTTGAACCGGCTTCTGCTACAATATAGCGCTTAGCATTGCCAGAAATTTTGTTTCTGAAATCTTCATCCTGTGTTTCAAATAAGTTTTTATCAAGAACAGAAACAACCCTGATCTTTTTATTTGGAACAAGAGCTGCTGCCTTTATTGACATTTCAACTTCAGAACCTGTTGCATAAATTGTAATGTCAGGAGTTTTACTTCCTTCAAGAACAACATAAGCACCCTTTCTGATTGTATTTTTCCAGTCCTTATCAAACTTCTCATAAACAGTAACTGCCTGGCGTGTAAATGACATACAAACAGGATGATCCTTGCTTTCCATAGCCATTTCCCATGCAATCTGACTTTCTTCGGCATCACCAGGTCTTAAGAACTGAACGCCGCTCATACATCTTAATGAAGCATAAGTTTCTGTAGGCTGATGTGTAGGACCGTCTTCACCAACATAAATTGAATCATGTGTGAATATATAAATGTTTGGAATTTTAGAAAGAGCAGCAACTCTAAGAGAAGGTCTTAAATAATCGCAGAATACCAGGAAGGTTGCACCATAAGCTTTTAATCCGCCATGAAGGTTAATACCGCTCATAATCTGGCTCATTGCAAATTCACGGATTCCATATTCAATATTTCTTCCGGTTCTGTTTTCTGCACTGAATACTCCGCCGTCATTCTTAACCTTTGTTTTATTAGGGCCCTGTAAATCAGCAGAACCACCAATAAACCATTCATATTTGTCAGAAAAATAATTTAAAGCCTTACCGCTGGCATCACGGGTAGCAAGCTTGTCTCCTACAGAATATGAAGGAACTTCAGCATCACCTGTTGCACTTTGTGACCAGTAAGCATCCCATTTTTTTGCAAGCTCAGGATTTTCCTTTGACCATTCCTCAAATTCTTTTTTCCATTCTTCTTCAGCTGCTGCAAGTTCCTTTCGTTTTTCTTCAAAATATTGATATGCTTCAGGAACTACGTAGAAGTGCTCATTCTCTGGTAAGCCAAGTTCTTTCTTTGTTGCAATGCAGTTTTCTTCTCCAAGAGGTGCTCCGTGAACATCAGAAGTACCAGCTTTTGGAGAGCCCTTACCGATTGTTGATTTAAGGATAATCATTGTAGGCATAGACTGTTCAGATTTTGCAATACGAACTAAATCAGCAATTTCGCCTACATTGTACATTGAGCCTCTTAAAACCTGCCAGCCGTAAGATTCATAGCGTTTCTGAATGTTTTCAGAGAAGGTAACATCAGTATTTCCATCAATAGAAATTTTATTTTCATCATAGAAAACAATCAGTTTACCGAGCTTTAATGTACCTGCTAATGAACAGGCTTCAGAAGAAACGCCCTCTTCAAGACAGCCCTCACCAACTAAAGCATAAGTGTAGTGGTCAACGATTGTATGATGTAAAGTGTTGAATCTTGCAGCAAGCATTGATTCAGCAATAGCCATACCAACAGCACTTGCAATTCCCTGACCTAAAGGACCAGAAGTTGCTTCAACACCGTCAGTAACTCCGTATTCAGGATGTCCCGGACATTTTGATCCAACCTGTCTGAAGGATTTAATATCGTCCATAGAAACTTTGTAGCCGGCAATATGTAAGATTGAATATAAAAGCATTGAGCCATGACCAGCAGAAAGCACAAACCTGTCGCGGTCAACCCATTTTGAATCTAATGGATTGTACTTCATTATTTCTCCGTATAAAACTGCAGCTAATTCAGCAGCTCCCAAAGGAAGACCCGGATGTCCTGAATTTGCCTTTTGAATAGCATCCATTGAAAGACTCCTGATTGACAGGGCCGTTGCTTCAATTGCCTTTGTATTCATATAAAACCTCTAAATGAAAAAAACTAACGGTCTTAAAAACACAATTATTTCAAGACCGTAAAAATTAATACATAAAATATCAATAAAATGAGATTAAGAAAACTACTTAAATAAAAAAAAATTAAATTTTAACTACAAAGTTCATATACTTCTGTAGAATTAATCTGACGGATTTTTTCAATCAAATCATTCTTAGAAGGCTTTGCTGACATAAAATTTATAAATTGTGGATTTCTGAACAATTTAGCAAGACCTGCCAGAGCTTTTATATGACTCTTTGTTGAATCAGATAAAAGTATAAACATAACAGAAACATATCTGCCGTCAGGAGCACCCATATCAATAGGATTTCTCAGGAAACAGACAATAACACGCTTATCTTCTGCTGATTTTACAAGAGGTCTTCCAGGATGTGGAATTGAAAAGCCCTTTCCTACAGCAGTGCTTAAAATCTTTTCGCGTGCAACAAGTTCTTTTTCTAAGGTTTCAGCATCCAGTCCAAGCGGAAGATTTGAATTTTTGCATGCAAAGTTAAAAATCTCTTCAACAGAACGTCCCGGTACATTTGTAAGAACTGTTCCATTTTCTATCATAGAACAAATCTCGTAGTCTTCTAACATTTTTAATATCCTCTCACCAATTTGTACTTTATTTAATTATAATCAAAAAAAATAAAATTACTATATAAAGAAACATTTTTTACGCAAATTCATTATTTTTTTTTGATACATCATTACTCAAATCTACAAGCTTAAACGACTTCTTTTTATCTTTTTCAAGACAGTCAAGAATAACAGGTTTAATCTGCTCAAAACTCCATTCCATACCTTCCAGAGATGCTTCATAATCATCAATTATGTCATCAATTGCAGGGTCAAAGTTTATAGCCTGCAGCATTTGCTGAATATGATTATACAATTGTGAAAGAATAACAAGTTCCTGCTGTGAAAAATTTTCAAGGTTTGTATTATAATAATCAATTTTTCTTACTAAAACAGACACATTAAAGAATAAATCCAGTGCACTTTTTCTAACTGGGCCCACTTTCTGATCTGCAAACCAGTTATACTCATTTTTTATTTCATCATAACATTCGCTTATTTCAACATAGAGCCTGCTTTCAACTTCATCAGAAAAAACAAATTCATCATGCTTAATATTTTTAATTACAGAAACCGGAACTGACTTAGCCTTATCAAATAAAGCATCATATATATACTGCTCCAGAACATAATCAGGAAAATCCAGCAAATAAAAATCGTCAAAATCCAGCATACTGGAATTATCTTTTACTTTTGCAATATCTTTTTTATTCCAGTCGCCTAAAGCAGGAACATATTCATCCTTAAACCAGATTCTTGTTTCTACACCAAAAGGTTCAAAATCAATTTTTTTAGATTTATTCAAAAACTCTTCTATTGAACCGCAATAAGGCACGCAAAGCTCTTCCCTTCTATCAAAAAATAATGAAACCAACTGATCCTCAATGGAACCTAAAGGACCAAATTTTTTTAGAGACTCAGTAAAAAACTCTTCAACTTTATTATACCACTCAAATCTTTTTTCTACATTTTCACCTTTCTTAAAGCTTTTTTCATTTTCATGAATAACCATCAGATTCAATTTGCAGCTGTCCCAATCAGTTACACAGCACAAAATTCTATCACCTTTGTTATAGCCGAACCCCTGCTTTAAGAAATTCAAATCGAAGCCGGAAAGCTTTACAGTTGGCGGCAGTTCAAAATCATTATCAGAAAGATTAAAATCATTTGCAGCATCACTTGCAACATATTGGGCTGCAAACTCATCACCATAAAGCTTAAATAATTCAAACGCAAATTCCCTGTCAAAAGTACCTGTTTTTCTGGGGATTTTTCTGCCGTTTATATAAAGACTGCATGAAGAAGAAACAATTTCAGGATCAATAAAAGGCATAAACCTGTCACCGACAACGAATACTCCCTGGTCAAATTCTTTTTTTGCAGGTAAAAAGCTGAATAATTCTCCGGTAAAAGCTGCTGAACGGGTTAAAAACTTTCCATTATCTAATTCAAGCACATTAGGTTCAGAGCGTAAAAATTCACGGACTTCTTTTATAGTAGCACTAATGCCAAGTGAATTTAAAAGTGCCTTGATTTCCTTTTCAGTAAAAGGCATTTCATAGCAGCGGAAAAACTTTTTCAGGAGTAAATCAGGATCAACCTTCTTCATATTCATAAATTTAATACTTTTTTAATAAAAATCAACTTTTTTTTGTTTATAATTTTTTTAAACCCGAAAAATTGATTTAAGTGTATTTCGTTTGACAATCCTTTTTTTCTATATTATCATTGTTTAATCAATTCATTGTATATTAAGGAGAGGAATATGCCAGCTTATTTGTTGTACATCATTCTCCCTATTGCAGGAATTGTTCTTGGATGGACTATTCGCTGGATTTTTGCCAGATTTCAACTTTCAGCCTCAGAACAAAAGGCTGAACGCGTTAAACAGGACGCAATAAAGGAAGCAGAAGCTCAGAAAAAAGAACTTTTACTTCAAGCAAAAGAACAACTCATTCAGGAGCAAAAGCAGCAGGAACGGGAGAACCGCGACAGACGTGCTGAATTGCAGCGTTTTGAAAGTCGTGTAAACAAAAAAGAAGAACTGATTGAAACTAGAAGCCAGGAACTTGAAAAGAGAGAAAAAGATTTAGAAGCAAAAGTTGGGGATTTAAAACGAAAAGAGACTAATCTTAATCAAAAAGAAGAGACTTTACGCGTTGAACTCGAACGAATTTCAGGTCTTACTCAGGAAGAAGCTAAAGCATTAATCATTAAAAGTCTTGAAAACGATGCCCGCCATGACGCTCAGGCACTTTTAAACAAAATTGATCAGGAAGCACAGCTTACAGCAGAGAAAAAAGCTCAGGAAATCTTAGTTTCAGCCATTCAGAGACTTGCTACGGAAACTACAAGTGACATTACAGTTGCAACAGTTTCTTTACCAAGTGATGAAATGAAGGGCCGCATTATTGGCCGCGAAGGTAGAAATATCCGTACATTGGAAACACTTACCGGAGTTGATATTATTATTGACGATACACCGGAAGCAGTTGTTATAAGCAGTTTCGACCCAATACGTAAAGAAATTGCACGCGTTTCACTTGAACGCCTTATCAGTGACGGAAGAATCCACCCTGCAAGAATCGAAGAAATTGTACTTAAAGTTACAAGAGAGATTCAGCAGAAAATTTATGAAGAAGGTGAAAAGACTTTATTTGATCTTGGAATTCATAACATGGGTCAGGATGGAATAAGGGCTATCGGTCGCCTTTACTTTAGAACAAGTTACGGACAGAATGTTTTGACACACTCAAAGGAAGTTGCTGAACTTGCAAGCCTTATTGCTGCTGAAATCGGCTGTAATAAAGAACTCGCAAAGAGAGCTGCCCTGCTTCATGATATTGGTAAAGGTGCTGAAAATGACAGTGACCAGAACCACGCAGAAGTTGGTGCTGAAATTGCAAGAAAAATGGGTGAAGATCCACGCGTTGTAAATGCAATTGCCGCTCACCACAACGATGTAGAACCACAGACTGTTGAAGCAATTATTGTTCAGATTGCAGATGCTATCAGTGCTGCACGCCCTGGTGCCAGACGCGAAACTGTAGATAACTATGTTAAGCGCCTTGAAAACCTTGAAGAAACAGCAAAGAAATTTGAAGGCGTTGAACAGGCTTATGCAATCCAGGCAGGTAGAGAGCTTCGTATTCTTGTTAATAACGAAAAGATTCCGGATGAGCAGGTTAAAGATTTAGCTAAAAACATAGCAAAGCAAATCGAAACCGATTTACGCTATCCTGGAAAGATTAAAATTACGATGATTCGGGAAACAAGAATTATTGAATACGCCAGATAAAAGCAAACAGTGTATGGATTAAATTCCGTACACTGTTTTTTTTATACTGGCAATTGAAAGCCTATCCGTTAAAAATGGAACTTAACTCCTGCAGAAATTCCGTGATCAAAGCTAAAATCACTCTCATTTGATAAAGTGTATTCAAACAGTTTATATGCAATAAACATTTCCATTCTATCCTGCATAATTCCAAGTTCTACAGTCTGTTCATTTATAAAGGAATCATCATTATTGATTGTAAAGCTTCCTCTCCATTCAATAACGATTGGTTTTACAGGATAACTTCTAAAAATGTATCCCAGAGTTAATCCGTCAAGATAATAATTTGAATGGAAGCAGCTCCACTGAACTACACCAGACATAGAAAGAATGCTTGTCTGGAAAATTGAAAGCTGACCGCCAAGCAATAAGCGGTTATAAAAATAGTTTCTTTCCTGAGACTGATTGAAAGGAGTTAAATAATTACCTACAAACTGATATTCAACTACAGGACCAAAAAACTTCCATATAAGGGCTTCAAGCCTTACATCTGCAAGATAAGAATCTGCCTGAGGAAAATATGAAAGACCAAATTCTAACTCTCCCCTATACGACTTTTGACTCATATCATTAGTTAAAACTACATAATTATCAGAATACGCATAAGGAAATTCATCGTAGGTTGAATAAAGATTATTGTAAAGCAATAAATACACAAATACTTCGCTGCACACATCTATACATGCATCAAACAAAGATTCTGTAACAGCTTCTGCAATGGATTTTGATTTTAATACATAAGCTGTACTGAAGGCTAAAGGCTGATTATTTTTGTGAAGCGAAGAATTTTTATTTTCTGCAAATGAAAGTGAGCAAAGTAAAACTAATATAATTGCAATAATTTTTTTCTTCATATAAGTACCACCTTATAAATGGGTTAGAAACCGTATATCTAAATTATAAACTATCTTAAAAGAAAAATGTTACAATAAAAATCAAACTTTGTGCAAATTCAGAACTAAGAATAAATATAATTGTAAATCGCCGTTTATTCTGTTAAAATATAAGATGTGAAGAATAAATTTAGATTTCTTTTTATACTTTTAATTATTCTGCTTCCATTAAGCGCATTCAGTGCAGAAAAGAAAAGTGATAAGAAGAAAAACGAAAATGAAACAGAAGCTTTATTTTCTTCATATCCGGAAGAATGGAGTACTTGTCTCATTGAAGTTTTAAGAGAAACTGAAAAACACAATTATATAAACGCTCTGAATATATTTTTATCTGACAGTTATAATATTTTTGAATTTAACAAAGAAAAATTTTCACATTCAAATGACTCAGACGCTAAAACCCTTAACAATCAAACTAAATCCATAAAAGAAGAAATTTCAAATTTAATCACGCTGGAACAAAACATTGAATCAACTAAATTTTCATATTCACTGGCATCAAATGCAGATGAACTGAACAAATCCTTAGGCGAAATAATAAAATCGTACAATAAAATTTTCTCTGCTTCAGAAGAAATCAAAAAGCTTGGAAAAGATTCATACATACAGTTTTTAAACAGAACAATTTCCGGCCTTTCGACAAATGCAAATACAGGTTTACTGGGAACTATAGGACATCAAATTGACTGGCTCTGCAATAGCTTAATGCAGAAAATCGAATCAAATTATGACGGTGAACTGAAAAACACAATTTCATATTTTGAAAGCTCAACGATTTTTACGCAGAAACAAAAAGCTGATTCTCAAATTGCGGCCCTGAAGAAAATTAAACAGGAACAAATCAATCTCGCAAGAATAAATTCTTTTTATAATGAACTGAAAATTCCTGCTAATTCAGAAAGAAAAAAGAATGCAGGCGACAGGGAAAAAAGTTTTAATGCCTTTTCGCATTTGTGTGATGTTTCTATAGAAATATGTTCATCAATCAACTCAATACTTTCTCTGTTTGAAAATGCTGCTGCTAAACCAAAAAATATAACTGAGAGTGCAAGAAATAATGTTACGACTTATTCTGAAAGCTTAATAAATCAGGCAAAGGAACTTTCAAGGTATTCAAGAATCTCAACTTCTGCAAAGAAAAATTCCAATCTGTTTGATTTGCAAAAAGTGTCTGATTCCTACTTTAAGCGGGAAGATTTTACAAGGGCCTTTTCAAGACTCTGTGCCTTTACAGAACAATATGCTACAACTCAGTCAATTGAATGCTGGATTAAAACCGCCTCGTATTTTGCAGAAGCTTCAGATCTTTTATACACAGAAGATTTAAAGAGCTTTAACTCGCTTGAGGGATATTTAAAAGAAGACAATCAGTTTATTTATGCACAAAGATGTATTAATGAAGCAACAGATCTTTCAAACTTGATTACAAATGACATGAAGCTGGTTACCGGGTATAAAGAAAAACTGAATGAAGGTTATGTTTACAGGGCTAACTTTAATGTTGAACTTCAGCAGCTTTCAGCAGCAGTAACCAGAATGAATTCGCTGAATGCAAAATTCAGTGAGCTGATTAATAACGCAAGAAGCAAACTGATTCTTTCTCAAAGTGCTAAAAACGAAATTGATAAGTTCTTAAACGACGGATTGTTCTATCACAATAAAAATGACTTTGATAATTCGTTCAGGGCCTTGCAGAGAGCACAGTCTACATACATTGAAAAGATTGATGATTTGAAAAACGACAAGGACATACAGGATAAAACCTTTGCAGACATTAACAGTTTCAGGCAAAAAATAATTGACAAAGAAAAACCGGTATTCTTGTCTGAAATACGAAACTATAAAAATGAAGCAAGAATTTCTTATTACGCAGGAAATTTTGATCAGGCAAATGCAGTTTTAATTCAAATAGAAAACAAACGACAAATGTGGTCAAAGCTTATGGATATTGAACTCGAAACTGACTCAGAATTTGAACGCTTAAAAGACTTCATTACAACAGCTTTAGCCATTAAAGAGGGCCGTGAAATTTCACCTTATGATTCAAAGGCCCCTGAAATGAAACAGAATCTTTCGCTTGCAAATTATTATTTCGACGAAGGAAAAAAATATACTGAAAACAATGAAAAAGAAAAAGCTAAGAAGCAGCTGAATCTTGCAAAGGAAAAAATTAATCAGGTAAAAATATATTATCCGAGAAGCCGGGAAGCAAGTTTATTAAGCTTAAAAATCGACCAGTATGTTGATAAGGAAACTTTTGATCAAACTATAAAAGCAAAGGTAGAAGTTTTAAGCCACATCAACTACAAGGAAAGAAATGCACTCGCCCAGGCCTCATATATAGATTTACTGGATTTATATGAATTAATTCCTGACTACAAGGGGCTGAAAGAAATAATCGATAAAGCTGAAATTCAGTTGCAGATAAAACCGCCGCCAACAAATGATAACTCAATAATAAAATCAAAGGAACTGGCAAAAGAAGCACAGCGACTTCTGAACAATGCAGGGCGTGATGAAATTTTATTGCAGCAGGCAAAGCTCACAGCAGAAAAAGCCCTTGCAGAAAATTCATCAAATACCCAGGCACTTATGATTCTTGATGAAATTTCTTTGAGAACAGGTTCACAGACAGCAGTTGTATTATCGCCGGAAGATGAAACTTTATATCAGCAGGCACTAAAAGATTTGCAGTCTAACAGAGTAATTGAAGCCAGTGTAAAGTTAAAGAAACTGTTAGAGAAAAAATCTAACTCAGCATCAGCAAAGATTTTAAAATTAAAGAAAAGAATTGAGGCCCAGCTATGATGAAAAAACTTTTTGCCTTATTATTCACACTTACTGTTTCATTATCCTCAGTCTTTGCAAATTATTATTATTTTGAATCTCCAGTAAATCTTGGCTCTACAGAAAATACAAATCATTACCCGTCTTCTGTTGTCGGAAAAAATACATCAGTTTTATTCTGGCAGGAAGTAAATGTAAAAGAAAACAAAATACAAATAAATGAATCTTACACACAGAATGGAATTGACTGGACACAAAAGGAAAATTTATTCCCGCAAGTTTCTTATAAAGGAGAAGTTCCTCAGGTTTACAGTGCGGCTATAAATAATAACGGAAAAATAATTCTGGCACTCATAAATGAAAACCAGGAAATCAAAATTTATTCTACACAGGATTTTTTTGAAACCTATAAAGTATTTAACTATTCAACTACACAGGACAACCTTCTCGCTCCAAGGGTTTTTGTTAACTCTAAAAACGAATTTATTTTATTCGCTTCAAAAACTACCGGCGACAGTTTCTCTTTAGTAACCTCACGCTCTCAGGATGGAATTACCTGGAGTGAAAAACAGAATATATTTACACAGTTTGATGATTCAAAAGTTTTTAACCCAATCGCTCCAACTTTTTCTACATATGCAAACAAAGATGTA